>CANRIQ010000186.1 GCA_947630655.1 uncultured Clostridia bacterium
GTATTTGGACAGTATCACGGGGTCTTTTATCGAAATTTTCACGCGGACGGTATCTCCCGGCTCTAAACCGTCAAAGTCGATATCGTAATCGAACATATTTCCGAGTTCAAAATAATTCAATTCCCCGTACATCATGCCCCATGACGCTGACGCTCTGTGAAAGATGCCCTTCGGCTCAAATTCGGGGATATATTCATATAACACCGCAGGGATTTTTGAAGCGCATTCGCCGTCGGGATAAAACCACATATCGCCCGCTGTATCATATCCCTCTGTTTCCATAACTTGGATACAGCCTGTCATCTCAATCTCGCCCTCGTAGTCAATTTCCCCGTCTGTAAGATAAATTCCCGGAATTGTGTCGGGGTCAACCTCCTCTTCCCACACCGCAAAACTGTTCGAGAATATCGCCTGCGCGGATTTTACGGTAAGAGAGCCGAATTTATCGCCGACATTTATTCTGAAATATTCATAGCTCCGCGGAAGCTCCTCGCCCGAATACGTCCGACCGTCTTCTGTTTCCGTAAATTTTTCGGGAGATTCCGTAACATTGACGTTAAAGCGCGGGAAAAACCCATACGTAAACCCCTCGCACACGATTTGCAGGCATTCGGGGGTGGTGAACGTTTCCTTGTTGAACGCACCAAGCGGGTACTGCACGTGTTCGTGAGTGCCGAGAAATTCCGCGCCTTCCTGATATTTCGTGATCTGCGACGTGTAAATTACCGTGCCGTCGGGGCAGGTCAGAAACGTGGGCTCGCCTGCGGGAACTTCGGGTTCGGGTTCGGCTGAACTTGTAGTTGAACTTGTGGTTGATGACGAACTTGAGCTTGAAGTTGACGTTGAACTTGAACTTGAACTTGAAGTTGAACTATCGGAAATTTCTCCCGAATTGCAAGCCGAAAGCAAAAAGACGCCGAGTAAAGAAAGTGCTGTGATTGATTTTTTCATGGAAATTCCTCCTTTTTTTCCCTTCTACCTATAATGACGGAGTTAAAACCCGAAAATTACAAAAAAAAAGAAAAAAAGAACGCCCCCTTTAAGGGAGCGTTCGTGTTGCTGAAAATTACTTGTTCCAGTCGTACAGCTTGCGGATTTCTGCGCCGACCTGCTCGAGCTGGTGAGAAGCTTCTATGCGGCGGCAAGCGTTGAAGTGAAGTCTGCCCGTCTTGTTCTCGTTAATCCACTTCGCAGCGAAAGTGCCGTCCTGGATTTCCGTGAGGATCTTCTTCATTTCCTTCTTGGTATCCTCGGTGATAAGGCGTTTGCCCGTCTCGTAATCGCCGAATTCAGCGGTATCGGAAATTGAATATCTCATCATTGCAAAACCGCCCTTGTAGATAAGGTCTACAATAAGCTTCATCTCGTGAATGCACTCGAAATAAGCGTTCTGGGGGTCGTAACCAGCCTCTACGAGGGTCTCAAAGCCCGCCTTCATCAAAGCGGTAACGCCGCCGCAGAGGACAGCCTGCTCGCCGAAGAGGTCGGTCTCGGTCTCCATCTTGAAGGTGGTCTCGAGAACGCCCGCTCTCGCGCCGCCGATGCCTGCGGCGTATGCAAGACCGGTGTCAAGAGCTCTGCCGGTAGCGTCCTGATGTACTGCGATAAGGCACGGAACGCCCTTGCCCTCGACATACTCGGAACGAACAGTATGACCCGGACCCTTCGGAGCTATCATTACAACGTCAACATCAGCGGGAGGAACGATAAGCCCGAAGTGGATATTGAACCCGTGAGCGAACATAAGCGTTTTGCCTGCGGTGAGATTAGGGAGAATGCTCTCCTGATAAAGAGCCTGCTGCTTTTCATCATTGATAAGAATCATAATGATGTCGGCTTTCTTTGCAGCCTCGGCAGCCACAGCCACCTCAAGACCCGCTTCTTCAGCCTTTTTCCAGCTCTTGGAGCCCTCGTAAAGTCCAACGATCACCTTAACGCCGCTTTCCTTGAGGTTGAGAGCGTGCGCGTGACCCTGCGAACCGTAGCCGATAATAGCTACCGTTTTGCCCGAAAGTGCGGACAGATTGCAGTCCTCGGAATGATACATCTTTGCCATAGTTTTTATCTCCTTTGAAAATTTATTCGACGCTTTTCAGCGAGGTTTTACGAATTTTTGACCGTTACGGCGGCTTCGCCCTTCTGAATGGCGATTGTTCCCGTGCGGACGATTTCCTTTATCCCGTAGGGGCGCAAAAGCTCCTCGAAATTGTTGATATTCTGCGCGTTGTCGGACATCTCTATCGTTACGGAATTTGCCGAAATATCGGAAATTTTCCCGTGGAAAAGCTCGCAGATAGAGATTATCTCGGGACGCTGTTTTGCGGTGCAGCTTATTTTTATTAAAACAAGTTCCCGAGGGACCATGCTGTCGGGAGCTAAGGTCTTGACCTTAATGACGTCAATCAGCTTATTCAACTGCTTTTCAATCTGCTCTAATGTGTAATCGCTGCCGTCGGCGACAATGGTTATGCGCGAGACCTTTTCATCGTCCGTCACGCCCACAGCCAGCGAGTCGATATTGAACCCGCGCCGCGCGAAAAGCCCCGCCACACGCGCCAGAACGCCCGCGTGGTTCTCAACGAGAACGGAAATAGTATGCTTCATCTTTTTCCCCTCCGTTACAGAATGGTCTTTTCATGCTCGGGCACAGCCACCTCAAGCAAAAACGGCTTATCGGACGACAACATTCTCTCGATGCCTTCTGCGGTCTTCTCCTCGCTGTCGACAAGCATTGATTCTATGCCGTAAGCCGCCGCAATTTTCGTGAAATCGGGGCTTCCGTCAAGCGACACCGCGATAAGACGGTTTTCATAAGCGCGCTCCTGAACCTCTCGAACCATACCGAGATAGCGGTTTCGCATAACAATTATCTTCACGTCTATCCCGTGCTGGAGAGCGGTCGCAATTTCGTTCATCTGCATCTGAAAAGAGCCGTCTCCGCACACCGCCACAACGCATGCCGCGCTGTCGGCGCATTTTGCCCCGATAGCCGCAGGAAGCGAATAACCCATGGTTCCCATGCCGCCCGACGTTAAAAATCTCCCGTCCTTAAGCGAAATATTAGCCGCAGTCCAGATCTGGTTCTGCCCGACGTCGGCAACTACTATCGAATGAGCGGGAAGCCGCTTATCAAGCTCCATAACAAACCGCTTCGGGTTTACATAACCGTTTTCGGCGGGCTGTACCGGGTTTTCCGCGCGCATTTCTCCGAGTTTTGTTTTCCACTCCTCGTGAGAAAATTCCCCGCCCTCCGAAAGAACGGCTTTGAGCTGTTCGAGAAGCTGCTCCAGAACAAGCGTAATATCCCCGACAATCGGGACGTTCGCGCCGATATTTTTGCCTATCTCGGCGGGGTCAATATCAATGTGAACCACCGTCAGATCGTCGCGCCGCTCCATAGCGGCTATCGCGCGGTCGCCAACCCTCGCGCCGAGCAAAAACAGTGCGTCGCAATGGTTTACGGCGTAATTTGCGGCTTTTTTGCCGTGCATTCCCATCATGCCGAAATAAAGCGGGCTGTCGGACGGCATCGCCCCCAGACCCATCATTGTCGACACCACGGGAACATCAGCCGACTTTGCAAACTCGCGCATTAAAGCCGCGCCGTTCCCCGTGAAAAGTCCGCCGCCCGCGCAGATAAGCGGACGCTTCGCCTCTCTGAGAACAGTTATAGCGCGTTTTATCTGAAATCCGTTGCCCTTGGAGCTTGGTCTGTAGGAACGGATATCCACCGTTTCGGGGTATTCAAAATCTATCTCCGCCTGCTGCACATCAAACGGCACATCTATAAGCACAGGACCTCTTCTGCCCGTGCCCGCGATATAAAACG
>CANRIQ010000187.1 GCA_947630655.1 uncultured Clostridia bacterium
TATCAACGACCACTCGACTATAGGCATTGTGGTAACCACCGACGGCAGCATAACCGACATTCCCCGCGAGGAATATCAGGCAGCCGAGGAGCGCATTATCTCCGAATTATCCGAGATTAACAAGCCGTTTGTGGTGCTGTTAAACTGCGTAGAACCGAATTCTCCCGAAAGCCGTAAGCTGGCGGCTGAACTTTCGGAAAAATACAACAGCGATGTTATCCCCGTAAACTGTGTCGACTTAAACGAGGAAAAAATCCTCGAAATCCTCGGAGCGGTATTGCTGAAATTCCCCGTGCGGGAGGTTAAAATCCGCATGCCGAAGTGGATTACCGCGCTTGACAAGGAGCACTGGCTGAAAAAAGAGGTTTTCGGGTGCATAAAAAAGCAGGCTGCGGAAATCTCGGGAATTAACGACATCAAGACTGCCGCGGAGGGTATCTGCGAATGCGAATATGTAAAACGCGCCTGCGCCGAAGAGCTTGACCTCGGAACAGGCACGGGAATTATTGACATTACGCTTCAGGGGGAGCTGTTTTACAAAATTCTCGGCGAGGCAACGGGTCTTGAGCTTAACAGCGAAAACGACCTTATGCCGTGTATGATAGAGCTTGCCGGGATTAAACGGAAATTTGAGCGGGTGAAAAACGCCCTCGAAGAGGTGGAAGCGACGGGATACGGAATTGTTCTGCCGCAAATGGACGAACTGACCCTCGAAGAGCCCGAAATTATAAAGCAGGGCGGAAAATACGGGGTGCGGCTGAAGGCGTCCGCGCCGTCTATTCATATGATGTCCGCGAATATCACCACCGAAATTAACCCCATTGTCGGAAGCGAAAAGCAATCCGAGGAGCTTATAAACTACCTGCTGAACGATTTTGAGGAAAATCCTACCAAAATCTGGGAAAGCAACATCTTCGGGAAATCGCTCTCCGACCTTGTAAACGAGGGTCTTCACAACAAGCTTAACCGAATGCCGCTCGACGCGAGAATGAAGCTTCAGGAAACCATTCAGCGGATTATAAACGACGGCTGCGGCGGGCTTATCTGCATAATACTGTAATGTAAATTCGGCTTTCCTCCTTATGATAAGAGGCTCGGTATACTCCGAGCCTTTTTTCTTATTAAATATTAAAAATTTTTTTGCTGAAAAATCTGACTTATAAGCAAACAATTACCTTTAATAATTTTTTTCGGCGCGAAAATAATAATACCGCAAGGGGTGAAAACGAATTTTTTCGTTTTTGATATTGTGAACATTGCGCCCTTGCTATTTCTAATGATTTCAAGGAGAATTACTATGTCTAACAAACAGTCTAAGGCTAATCTTAACAACATCAAGATGCAGGCCGCAAACGAAGTGGGCGTTACCCTCAACAACGGCTATAACGGCGACCTCACCGCAAGACAGGCAGGTTCTATCGGCGGTATGATGGTTAAAAAGATGATCGAGTCCTACGAGCAGAGCGCGAAGTAAGACAGATTTTTCTTTGTAAACAAATTCGTCCCCCGGGCAACAGTCCGGGGGATTTTACGTTCGTTTAGGCTGTCGATAAAACCCCATCTGCTTCGTCAGCGTTTTCCGCCGCAGGCGGATAATGCGACGACTTTCTCGGCAGCCTTTGGGAAATGGTTTTGAATGATATTATAAAGGAGATTATACAAATGTTGGAATATTCCATTATCAAAAACTGCTCCCCCACTTTGGCGGGGATTAAAACGGGAAGCCTGTTTTGCGCAAGCTATCAGAGCGGCAGCGAAAAAACCGAGGTTTTGCGCAAATGGAACAAAATGCTGCTTAAAAAGGGGCTGAGAGCCGTGCCGTTTGAGAACAGATACGGCGGGGAGCTTGTCTATATTTACAGAATTTCACGGCTGAAAAAGGACCTTTCGGAGAATTTAGCCGGGGAAATTTTAACAGCGCGGGGATACTGCCCCGACCTTCTTGACTGCCCCGAAAAATGCGTTGCAGAGCTTTCAAAAAGAATTAAAAACGGGGAGGAATTTCCGCACGAAATAGGCATTTTCCTCGGCTACCCGCCCGAGGACGTGAGGGGATTTATCGAAAAAAGAAAATGCAAATTCACGGGGTGCCGGAAGGTGTACGGAGATGTAGCCGCCGCGAAAAAGCAGTTCGCGCAATACAAAAAATGCACGGAAATTTACAGCAGACTGTACTTTAACGGGCGTTCGATAGAGCGGCTTACGGTTGCGGGGTAGAATAAACCCGTTTTGCGACGTCAACCGTTTCTTTTGCGTCCTTCGCGTAAAAATCCGCGCCGATTTTCTCGGCATAGGACGCCGTCAGCACCGCACCGCCGACTACCGTTTTGCAGTTTATGCCGCGTGTGCGGAGCAATTTTATCGTTTCCTCCATGCTTTTAAGAGTTGTCGTCATAAGAGCGGACAATCCGACGAGTTTCGCGCCGTATTTTTCGGCGGCGTCGGCTACAAGCTCGTAATCAACGTCCTTTCCGAGGTCGATTACCTCGAAGCCGTAATTTTCCAGCAGCGTTTTTACGATATTTTTGCCGATGTCGTGAACATCGCCCTTTACCGTCGCGAGGACAACCCGTCCCCTGCTCTCGTTGCTGCCGCCGCGGGAAGAAATTGCCTTTTTCACGACGTCAAACGCCGCCTGCGCCGCGCCTGCCGACTGGATAAGCTGCGGCAGGAAAATCACGCCCCGCTCGAAACGCTCTCCCGCTTTATCGAGAGCGGGGATAAGCCGCTCGTTTATAAGGGTCATGGGGTCTTCGCCGTTTGCTAAAAGCCGCTCGGCAGCCGCCGCGCATTCCGCCTTCAAGCCGCTTTGCACGGCTTTTTCAATATCCGAGCCTTCGGCGTTTTCCAAAGGCTTTTCGGACTGCACGGTTTTGGTAACGACAGTCTGAGAGCCGAATTTTTCGATAAAATCCGCGCCGTTTTTATCATACCCCGAAAGCAGCCGAAACGCGCTTACCGCGCCCGACATTGCAGCCGAATTCGGGTTCATAATCGGCATATCAAGACCCGCCGCCATTGCCGCTGTAAGAAATGTTGAATTTACAAGCTCCCTGTTCGGCAGACCAAAGGAAACATTTGACACGCCGAGAACGGTTTTAAGCCCGAGCTCACGTTTAACGCGCGAAAGAGCCTTTAGCGTTTCGGGAACGTTTTCCTGCTCCGCCGAGGCGGTGAGGGTAAGGCAATCGATGTACACGTCGCGTTTCGGAATGCCGCAGCTTAAAGCGCGGTCTAAAATCTTTTTGGCTATCTCAAAGCGTTTTTCGGCGGTTTTCGGAATTCCGTCCTTGTCGAGAGTAAGTCCGACCACCGCCGCGCCGTATTTTTTGACAAGCGGCAAAACGGTATCAAGCTTTTCGTCCTCGCCGTTTACGGAGTTTACAATGGGTTTCCCCGAAACAGCCCGCAAAGCCGCTTCGAGAACATCGGGCTCGGTGGTGTCGATTTGCAGCGGAGCGTCGCACACCGACTGCACCGCGTCAACCGCCGCCGTCATCATCTCTTTTTCATCGATATCGGGCAGCCCTACGTTTACATCAAGAATTTCCGCGCCCGCGTCCGTCTGCTCTATCGCCTGCTTCATTATATAATCGAGGTCGCGGCGTTTCAAAGCCTCTTTAAAGAGCTTTTTGCCCGTGGGATTTATGCGTTCGCCGATAACGCGGACGGTGTCTATCTCAACCGTTTTTGTAGCCGAGCAAACCGCCGCGGGGATTTCTACCGGCTCTCTGTGCCAAATTTTCCCCGAAAGGCAATTTTTCATCTCGCGGATAAACTCGGGCGATGTGCCGCAGCACCCCCCGAACAGCTTTACTCCCATATC
>CANRIQ010000188.1 GCA_947630655.1 uncultured Clostridia bacterium
CATTATCGCAATGCCGCGTTTTTTGTTATTCTCCGGGCTTCTCCATGGGCTGCATAGCGGGCTGATTTACGGGAGCGGACTGCGCGCCGTTTATCCCTGCGCGCAGAGCGTCGATATGCGAAAGATCGCTTGCGAGAAGCTCTCCTATGCGCTGAAGCATTTTATCAACGTAATCGTTTGTGGAAGCCCGCAAATCCGCGCAGTGATTTTGCTCCGCGCTTACCATTTCCGTGGCGCGGCGGCGAGCCTCCTTTACAATGTCGCTTTCTTCAAGCAGCTCCGCGCGGCGTTGCTCTGCCTTGCGGATAATATTTTCCGCTTCGCGCTTTGCGTCGGCGATGATGTTGTTTTTATCCATTACAACCTTCTGCGCCTGCTGAATTTCCATCGGCAGCACCATCCGCATATCCTGGATAACATCGTTCATTTTGTCCACGTCAACCATGCTTTTTTTGTTGAACGGAACGTGCGTGGAGTCGTTAATCAGATCCTCCAGCATCTCGATAAGCTCTTCGATCGAATAAGAATTTTCCATAATTTACCTCTCCTTTGGTTATTGCTCTGTGCGAAGCCTTGCCATTCGCTTTTTTTCGGCGAATTCTGCGGTAAGCTTCGCGCTTATTTGCTCATGTATCTCGGGCGGAACGTATTTTGTAAGGTCTCCGCCGAACATTGCCACCTGTTTTACCATGCTTGACGAAATAAACGTTGTATTGGCACTTGCGGGGATAAAAACGGTCTCGGCGCGGGGGTTCAGATCCTTGTTTGTGTGAGCCATCTGAAACTCGTACTCAAAATCCGAGGTTGCCCGAAGACCCTTTACGATAACGTCAATCTCGGGGTGCTCCTTAAAATAATCCGCAAGCAGCCCGTCATAGCTGTCAATTTCAATATTCGGAATATCTCCGCAAGCCTTTGAAAGCAGTCCCACGCGCTCGGGGATTGAAAAGCTGTAGTTTTTAAGCGGGTTGATCAGCACCACCACAACCAGCTTGTCAAACATCTTCGACGCGCGTTTTATAATGTCAAGATGCCCGTTTGTAACGGGGTCGAAGCTTCCCGGATAAATAGCCGTTTTCACTGTTCGTCCTCCTCGTTTTCGTCAATTTGGGGAATTCTGTAAATAGTCACGCAAAGCCCCTTGTGCTGAAGAACCCTTGCTGTCTCAAATCTCCCGAGCCTTTTCGGCAGGTCGCACTCGTTTTCGTGTTCGCAGAGGATTATCCCGCGCGCGCTCATCTTCGGCTCAAGCAGCGGGAGAGCTTTTTTCAGCAGTCCGTGACGGTAGGGCGGGTCGAGAAAAGCAATGTCGAATTCTCCCGAATAGGATTTCAGAAACGCCGAAAACGGCTTCTGAACCACCTCCGAGCACTCTTCAAACCGCACCGCCGCAAGATTTTTCCGTATAACCTTTATCGGCTCTGCGCCGCTGTCCACAAACACGGCTTTTTCCGCGCCGCGGCTTAACGCCTCTATCCCGAGCTGACCGCTCCCCGCGAACAGATCCAAAACCACAGCACCCTCTATCTCAAACTGCACCGCGCTGAACATCGCTTCCTTCACGCTGTCAAGCGTCGGGCGAACGGTATCCGTGCCCTCTACGGTTAAAAGCTTCCGCCCCCGCGCCGTTCCCGTAATAACCCTCATTTTAAAACCTTTCCTGTATAAATTCCCAAAGCTCCCGCGCCTTAGCCTCGCTTATCCCCGCGGCTTTTCTTAGCTGCTCGGGAGAGGCGTCCTTTATCCCCTGTTTAGTCTTAAATTCCGTCAAAATCGCCCTTGCCTTTGCTTCGCCGATGCCTTTAACCTCGGTAAGCTCCAGCGAATAGGTCTTCTGCTTATGCTTCACCCTCTGAAACGCAATAGAATACCTGTGAACCTCGTCCTGTATATTCGTAAGCAGCGCGAACAGCGCGCGGTTTGACTTTATTTCAATCTCCCCGCCTGCTTTTGCAATCGCCCTTGTGCGGTGCTTGCTGTCCTTCACCAGCCCGAACAGCGGAACGTCTATATGAAGCTCCTCCAGCACCTCCGACACCGCCGCGATATGCCCGCGCCCGCCGTCCAGCAGGATAAGATCGGGCAGCGGCGAAAAGCTCTCGTCCCCGTCAAGGTATCTTGTAAGCCGCCGCCGCAGAACCTCCTGCATACACGCATAGTCGTTCTGCCCCTCGACGGTTTTTATGTTGAACCTCTTGTACCCCGCCTTAAACGGTCTTCCGTTGCGGTAAACTATCATACCGCCCACCATGCCCGTCTCGCCGAAGTTCGAGATGTCGTAGCTTTCTATCAGATCGGGAACCTTTGTAAGCCCCAAAAGCGTTTTTAAATCCTCCAGAGCGGAAATTTCCTTCGCGGTGCGGTGAACCTTAAGCGCGAGATATTCTCCCGCGTTCTTTTTCGCAAGCAACGCCTGTGAAAGACCCTCTCCGCGTTTCGGAACGGTAATCTTCACCGCGTGATCCGACTGCTCCCGCAAAAGGCTCTCGATAAGCTCCATATCCTCGCATTCCTCGTCAAGCCACACGTCGTGCGGCACCTCTCCGCCGCGCGAATAGTACGTCAGCAGAAAATCCCTCCGCATAGCCGCGCCCTCGTACTCCTCGCCGATAAAGAAATTTTCTTTATCCACCAACCGTCCTCCGCGGTATTTTATCACGGCAACGCTCGCCTGACCTACGTTCTGCGCCGCCCCGATAATATCGCAGTCGCGCGTTTTGCCGAAAATCGTCTGCTGCGATGTAAGTCTGGTTACCGCCGCAATCCTGTCCCTCAGCCTTGCCGCCTTCTCAAATTCGAGGTTTTCGGCGGCGGCGTTCATCTGCTCGGTCAGCTCCTCAACGGAAGCCTTGCTCCCCGTTTTGAGGTATTCTACCGCCTCTTCAACAATTTTCCTGTACTCCTCCGAGGAAATTTTCCCCTCGCACAGCCCCATGCACTTCCCGATATGGCGGTTAAGGCAGGGACGCTCCTTCCCGAAATCCTTCGGGAAGCTCTTTTTGCAGGTCGGCAGCGCGAAAATGGTATTTGCCTCCTCCACCGCCTGTTTTACGGTATATCCGCTGGTAAACGGACCAATATAATCGGCGTTTTTGTCGTCGGTGTTGAGGGAATAATAAATTCTCGGGAAATCCCCGCGTGTTATCTTGATGTAATTGTAACCCTTAGCGTCCTTTAACAGAATGTTGTATTTCGGCTGATGAAGCTTTATAAGGCTGCACTCCAGCACCAGCGCGTCAAGCTCGCTTTTGCAGACGATAAAGTCAAAATCGCGGATGTTGTCGACAAGTTTAAGCGTTTTTGCGGTATGCTGGGAATTGTGCCGAAAATAGGACGTAACGCGGTTTTTAAGGCGTTTTGCCTTGCCGACGTAGATAATTTTCCCGTCGGCGTTTTTCATAAGATACACACCGGGCTCCATAGGCAGGCGGTTGGCTTTATCCAGAAGATATGAAATCCTGTCGTTCAACTTCCCGCACCTCCCCGGTTCTCCGTACAGCATACATTATTATTTTACCACATTATCGAAAAAATTGCAACATATTTTACAAAATACCTTGAAAAAAACAACAGATTGTGCTAAAATACAAAAGTGACCATAAAGCCGCCGCTCCCGCGTTTATTTCGGGACGCTTTGCGCGGGTTCAGCCGCCGTTTCCGCTCGGCAGCCGCAAAGGGGCAGCTTACAAGCACTCACAGGGTTGCTAAAAATGTGGGAACGCGCCCCCTCGGACGAGGT
>CANRIQ010000189.1 GCA_947630655.1 uncultured Clostridia bacterium
CCTTCGGCTCGGCTATGATAACGTCTCCTAAGCTTGCAAACGACGCCGTAACGCCGCCCGTCGTCGGGTCGGTCATCACCGCGATATAAAGACCCCCCGCGTCGGAATGGCGTTTTACCGCGCCCGAGGTCTTTGCCATCTGCATAAGGGAGATTATCCCCTCCTGCATTCTCGCGCCGCCCGAGCTTGTGAACATAATAACCGGCAGCTTTTTTTCGGTCGCATACTCGAAAGCGCGGGTTATCTTCTCGCCGACGACAGAACCCATGCTCGCCATCATAAAATGGCTGTCCATAATGCCCAGAACGCACCGATAACCGCGGATTGTGCATTCTCCCGTGACGATAGCCTCGTTTGTTTCGCACTGCTCGCGCATTTTGGCAACCTTTTCTTCATACCGCGGAAAGCCTATGGGATTGAGAGATTTCATTTCCGCGTCGAATTCGACAAAGCTGTTTTCGTCGGCGGTAAGCTCCAGCCGCTCCTGCCATGTAAGCCGCGCATGATAGCCGCATTTCGGGCAGACCTTCATTGCTCTTACAAACTCCTCGTTGTACACCACCCCGCTGCACCTCGGGCATTTAAACAAGAGATCCTGCGGGATATTAAGATCCGCCTCGGCAGTCTTAGAGCGGTCGTCGTCGGTAAATCGTGACTTTACTACCTTAAAAAGCTCCTCAATAGACGACATTCTCTCAATCCTCCATTATGTTCACGCGGTTCAAAAATCCGTTGTCGAACTCGCCGCGCTCGAAATTCTCGTTTTTCAGCAGTCTTAACTGAAAATCTATGTTGGTGTCAACGCCGTCGATAATAAATTCCGCCAACGCCACGCGCATTTTCATTATCGCCTCTTCGCGGTCGGTGCCCTTTACAAGCAGCTTTGCTATCATGCTGTCGTAAAACGGGGGAATTTCATACCCCGCGTACACCGCGCTGTCAATGCGGACGTTAAACCCTCCCGGAACGTGAATTGAACGTATCAAACCGGGACACGGACGGAAATTATGAAGCGGATCTTCGGCGTTTATTCTGCACTCAATCGCGTGACCGTTGAGCTTCACATCATTCTGCGTAAACCACAGTCTCTCCCCTGCCGCAATTCGTATCTGCGCCTTTACAAGGTCAATTCCCGTCACAAACTCCGTCACGGGGTGTTCAACCTGAATTCGGGTGTTCATTTCCATAAAATAGAAATTTCTGTCCTTATCGACAAGGAACTCAATCGTTCCCGCGTTGCGGTAGCCGCTCGCCTTAGCCGCGCTTACCGCCGCCGCGCCCATTTTCGCGCGGAGCTCCTCCGTCATAATCGGCGAAGGGCTTTCCTCCAGAACCTTCTGGTTTCTTCTCTGGAGAGAACAGTCTCTCTCGCCCAGATGCACAACATTCCCGTAATTGTCCGCAAGAAGCTGAATTTCAATATGCCGCGGGTCAACAACGAACTTTTCGATGTACACATCGCCGTTTCCGAAGCAGGACAAAGCCTCCTGCTGCGCCGACAAAAAGTTGCTCTCAAGCTCATACTCGCTCTCGACGCGCCGAATTCCTCTGCCGCCGCCGCCCGCAGTCGCCTTCACCATAACGGGATAGCCGATTTCGCGGCAAATGCGCTTTGCAGTCTCCAGATCGGGGACAATCCCGTCCGAACCCGGGATAACAGGCACTCCCGCGTCTATCATGGTTTTTCTTGCGTGAGCCTTATCGCCCATTTCATCCATAACCTGCGGCGTAGGACCGATAAAGGTTATCCCGCAGGTCTCGCAAAGCCTTGCAAAGCCCGCGTTCTCCGACAAAAAACCAAACCCGGGGTGAATAGCCGTCGCCCCCGTCACCTCGCACGCCGCGATAATCGCTTTTGTGTTGAGATAACTGTCCTTCGAGGGCGCGGGACCTATGCAAATCGCCTCATCGGCTATCTGCGCGTGCAAGGCTGACTTATCCGCCGTCGAATACACCGCCACGGTCTTAATCCCGAGCTCGCGGCACGCGCGCATAACGCGTATTGCTATTTCTCCTCTGTTTGCAATAAGTATCTTATCAAACATTAGTTCCTCTCCAATTATAAAAAAGGCTTACTCCTTCGGCTCTGCAACCGCAAAGGAAATCTCCGCCGTCACGACCTTCTTCCCGTTCACGGTAGCCACCGCCTTCCCGAAGCCTATCGGACCCTTTTTCTCTGTCATTACCACCGACAGCTCCAGCGTGTCCCCGGGAAGCACCTGCCCGCGGAACCGAGCCTTGTCTATCCCCGCGAAAAACGCGATTTTTCCCTTATTCTCGGGCAGCGACAGCGCGCACACAGCTCCCGCCTGCGCCAGCATCTCAATCATCAGCACGCCCGGAGTCACGGGCTGTCCCGGAAAATGCCCCTTAAACCAGTAATCCTCGGGCTTTAAGTGCTTTACCGCCTTGACCGAAACCCCCGGCTCCAGCTCCGTCACCTCGTCAATCAGAAGAAACGGGTCACGGTGGGGAATAATTTCTTTAATCTGCTCTAAATTAAGCGTCATACCCTTGTCCTTTCGCCTTAGTTACTCAATCCGCATAATTTTCTGCCCGTACTCGACGGGATCGCCGTTGTTGACGTAAATCTCGGCAACCTTTCCCGAAAACTCGCTGTTTATCTCGTTCATAAGCTTCATGCTCTCGATAATGCACACAACGTCCCCCGCGTTTACGTTATCCCCCACCCGCACAAACGGCGGCTTTTCGGGAGACGGCGACGAATAAAACGTGCCGATTATCGGAGAGGTGATTATATTCCCCGAAGCCGCAGCAGCGGGAGCGGGGTTCTGAGCCGCCGCCGAAATAACCGCGGGCGCAGGCACTGCCGCGGGAGCCGCCATAGGCGGCGGGCAGCGTTTTCCCTCAACGACGATTTCGAGGTCCTCGCTGCTTATTTTAATCCGTCCGAGGTCGTTTTCCTTTACAATCTTCGCCAGAGCCTCAATGCACTCCACGGTGTCCTCAATAGGGGTAATTTTGTTATCCTTCAACATTGTTCTTCCTTTCAGTCAACAGGCTTAAAGCACAAACAGCCGTTATGTCCGCCAAATCCCAGAGAATTGGAGAGTGCCGCCGTAATCTTAAGCTCCCTCGCGCCCTCCGTCACATAGTCAAGATCGCACTCGGGGTCGGCAACCTTATACCCGAGGGTCTTGTGTATCTTACCGTTCTTAATCGACAGCGCGGTAACGACAGCCTCCACGCCTCCCGCAGCACCCAGCAGATGCCCCGTCATGGACTTCGTGGAATTCACGGCTATTTTCTTCGCGTGCTCGCCGAACGTAAGCTTGATAGCCGCGGTCTCGGTCGCGTCGTTCATATGCGTGGACGTTCCGTGAGCGTTGATGTAATTCACCTGCTCGAACGGAATTCCCGCTTCCTTCACCGCAAGCTCCATAGCCTTCGCGCCGCCGCGCCCCTCGGGGTCGGGACTTGTCTCGTGATATGCGTCACAGGTCGAGCCGTAGCCGCAGATTTCCGCGTAAATCTTAGCCCCCCGCGCCTTTGCGTGGTCGTATTCCTCAAGCACCAGAATTCCGCACCCGTCGCCCAGCACAAACCCGTTTCTCTCCGCGTCAAACGGTATAGACGCGCGGTCAACGTCCTGCGAACGGGTAATAGCCTTCATATTGTTAAATCCCGCATAGCAGAACCCTATATCCGAATGCTCCGTGCCGCCCGCGATTGCCGCGTCAAGATAGCCGTGCTTTATAAGCCTGAAAG
>CANRIQ010000190.1 GCA_947630655.1 uncultured Clostridia bacterium
TCGGGGATAACGATAGCGGGCGCGGCGGTCTCCGAGGGCGATGTGAACGCGGATATTGTCGTGTACACGGGCAGATCGTCAAAAGCTCCCGAAAGCAGCGCAGGGGCGGCGGTGTATTTTTTCACGTCGGATGAGGGGCTTCCTCCAAACGCCCACAACGCCCGTTATGAGGAATTTTTTGTAAAGCTTCCCGAGGGTGGTCTGGAGATAGCTGTCGGGTCGCGATAACAAGATTTAAGAGGTAGAAATTATGTCTGAATACAACTCACTCCCGCTTGCTCTGGCGGCGGAACAGTTTGCAAAGCTGCCGGGAATAGGGATAAAAACCGCGCAGAGGCTTGCTTATTTTATGCTTAACCTGCCGGTTGAAGAGGTTGAGGAATTTTCCGAGAGCATTCTGAAGGCTCGAAAGAGTGTTAAATTATGTAAATGTTGTCAGAATTTTACAGAACGTGAGCTTTGCTCTATCTGTGCGGACGAAAACCGCCGCAAAAACGTCATCTGCGTGGTGGAGTCGCCGAAGGACGTTTCCGCGTTTGAGCGCGCGGGCGGCTTCGACGGGGTGTATCACGTTCTGCACGGGCTTTTGTCGCCTATGGACGGGATTTCCGCGGAGGACCTTAAAATAAAGGAGCTTATCGCGCGGCTGTCCGACGTAAACGAGGTGATTATGGCGACAAACCCCACGGTTGAGGGCGAAGCTACCGCGATGTATATCGGGCGGATTATAAAGCCTATGGGTATCAAAGTAACGCGGCTTGCATACGGGCTGCCCGCGGGGTCGGCATTGGAATTTGCGGACGACGTGACGCTTGTAAAGGCTCTCGAAAACCGAAGCGAGCTTTAATTTTGCATTTCGGCACAAAAAAACGCGGGAAAAACTCCCGCGTTTTCCGTTATTCGGCTTTAACCTTAATTCAGTCGTCCAGATTGCCCGCCTCGCGCGGCTCGTGCAGCGGACGGGAAGAAACACATTCAATCGCGCTTGACACCGCGACATTTATATCGACCGAGCTTTGACGAACGCTTGACGCAAGCTTTGTGAAAAGCTCGCCGTTGCTGGTGCTTACATACTTCGCGGGCAGCTTATTCAAAGCGATAGCCTTCATATCCTCAACACAGCGGCTGCATTTGCAGCAATTTTCCGACTCCAGCATCTGTGTCAGTTTTTCATCAACAATTTCTTCCATAACATTAACGAGTGCCATTATTATCCTCCCGAAGAGAAACGCGGCAGATCGGGCTTTAGTTTGCGAGTCTGTCCCCAAATATTCTCTGTCTATTATATTTTACATCAAAATCGCGTTTTTGTCAAGGGCTTTTGTGAAATTTTATGCCTGCGCGGGAAATTCGCGGTTTTATGACTTGTCATATTTGTCCCAATCCCGGCATATTAGTTTTAACACAGGCAAAAATCATTCTGAGCTTCATTACGGAGGGAAAATATAATGCGAACCATGACATTTACCAAGAAACAGATAAAACGCGCCGCCGCGATAACGGCTCTTGCCGCGGCGACCGCCGCCGTTGCGATAACCGCCGCGGTGACCTCGGTGGGCTCGAAGGCCGCCGAGCGATTAGTCCCGATTTACTGCGTGGACAGGGGCGACAAGAAGATAGCCCTCACGTTTGACGTGGCGTGGGAGAATTCCAACACCGAGGAGCTTCTTGATATCCTCGAACAAAACGACGCAAAGGCGACGTTTTTCATTACGGGCGACTGGTGCGACCGCTATCCCGACGATGTTAAGATGTTCTACGACGCGGGACACGAGATTGAAAACCACTCCGACCGGCACCCCCATGTCGAGGGTATCAACGTAAACGACCTTATTAACGACACAAAGGAATGTAACCGCAAAATCAAGATGATAACCGGCGAAGAGCCAAAGCTCTACCGCGCTCCCTACGGCGAATACGACGACAGCCTTATAACAACGCTTGACGGCATGGGTATGAAGGTTGTGCAATGGGACGTTGACAGCGTCGACTGGAAAAAACAGTCAGCCGATAAAATCAAGAAAAAGGTGCTTAAAGGCGTAAAATCGGGGTCAATTTTGCTGTTTCACAACGATCTGGAAAATACAACCGAGGCTCTGCCCGATATTCTGAAATCTCTGCGCTCGCAAGGGTACGAGTTTGTGAGAGCCGACCAACTTATTTATTCCGACAACTACACCATTGACGCCACCGGAAAGCAAATTCCGACGGATCAAAGCTCCATAAGCCTTAGCGAGGAGAAAATCGAAGCGGTCATCTCGCGCTATTCCGATGAAATAACCGCCGCGGGAATTTCCGATGAGCAGCTTGACGCGGCAATCGCGGCAATAATGAGCGGGGACATCAGCTCTCTGCCCGCGGAGCTTCAGCCCATCGCGGCTCAGGTAATGGCGCAGATGAAGGACGGAAATCCTCCCGCCGAGGGCAATTCCGAAACGGAGCAAAGCACGGTTGAGAAGCTTTCCAAAGACGGAGTTGGGGCTCCGGGTTCTACGAGTTCTCCCGCAGAAAGCTCCAATAATACGAGTTCGACTGCTTCTGCAAGCACGGCAAGTTCTGCTTCTCAGCAAATTCCCCCGGCGGATAAAATGACAATTAAATAATACTAAAAGGTCGCCGAATTTTTTCGACGACCTTTAATTTTGCATACAATCTAACTTATCCGCGGAGCGGATAATGCGCTCACTGTACACTATATACTGAAAACAATTGTTAAGTTTTCGTCCGCCTATCCGCCGTACAGAAAATAACATTCCCAGCAGAGCCACCCCTGCTGGGAAATGGTGCAGGGCATTGCCCTGCTGGCGTCGCTGAGGGGATTCGAACCTCCGACCTACCGCTTAGGAGGCGGTCGCTCTATCCGGCTGAGCTACAACGACATGATACTCTTAGATTATACCATTATAAAAGAAAAATTTCAAGCGGAAAATCCTTTTTTGTATAAAATTACCAAAAAATTCTACTAAATTTTGTGAATTTTTGATTTGCTTTCGGCAAAACCCCCGTAATTGCCATAAAAATGCCGAAAAAAGCTTGAAGATTTATACAAATTGCACATTGACGGGCGCGGGTTTAATATGTTATGATGTAAAAGAAGTAGTTCAGCGCGGGATTTTGGAAAAAATTCTCAAAAAAATTTACAAAATTTTCTTGAAAAACGCTGAAACTTTCCGAAAAGTCTCCTTGACTACTGCAATGTCGGGAGAGAAAATGTCCGCAAAGCGGCTTCGGGGAAATATTCCCGAAAAAAATCCGAATTTGCGTGAAACTTTTTCGAGCGATCCGCCGACTACCACGGTGAGGCGGATAAATTCCGTTAAACACATCAATGAGTACCCGATAACTCACAGATGTTTTTAAATTTCTATTTTTTTAGGAGGACTATTATGTTGAAGAGAAGAATTCTTGCATCTTCCCTGGCTTCCGTAATGGCAATCAGCTCCATTGTTGGATCTGCTGTTGCTTTTGCGGCTGAGGATGATGTAATCACAAAGGATTTCCTTAAGGAATACCTGGATGAGCAAAAGAAAGTTATGGAGAGCGAACTCCGCGAGTACGGCCCCCAGATTTCTGACCACTTCAGAGACGCATATGACTATGCGAAGAACGTTCTTAATGACAGCAAGTAGACCCCGGCACAGTATGCGGCTGCGTACTCTCTGGTTGAGGGCGTAAGATCTAAGTTCTTCGATGCTACCATCGAA
>CANRIQ010000191.1 GCA_947630655.1 uncultured Clostridia bacterium
TAAAGAGGCGGCTTCTATCGCGATAATCGGCGGCGCGGACGGTCCTACGGCTATTTACCTTACGTCTAAGCTTGCGCCCCAGCTTCTCGGTTCAATCGCTGTCGCGGCGTATTCGTACATGGCTCTCGTGCCGGTAATTCAGCCGCCTATTATGAAACTTTTGACCACCAAGAAAGAGCGCGCGGTTAAAATGGGTCAGCTTCGCGAGGTGTCGAAAGTTGAGAAGGTTGTGTTCCCGATAGCGGTAACTATTATAGTTTCGCTTATCGTGCCGTCGGCGGCTCCGCTGGTCGGAATTCTGATGTTCGGCAATTTGATGAAAGAGTCGGGCGTGTGCGACAGACTTGTAAAGACCGCTCAGAACGAGCTTATGAACATAATCACGATTTTCCTCGGTATAACCGTCGGTGCTACCGCAGTCGCGGACAACTTCTTAAGCTTCAAGACGCTGTTTATCATCGCTCTTGGACTTATCGCGTTCTGCATAGGCACTGCCTGCGGCGTTCTGCTCGGCAAGCTTATGTATCTCATCTCGGGCGGCAAGATAAATCCGCTTATCGGTTCGGCGGGCGTTTCGGCTGTTCCTATGGCGGCGCGTGTTTCGCAGAAGGTAGGTTCTAAGGAGAACCCCTCCAACTTCCTGCTTATGCACGCTATGGGTCCGAATGTTGCGGGAGTTATCGGCTCGGCAGTTGCGGCGGGCGTGTTGCTGTCCGTTCTCGGATAATCGGTGATTTTTATGAATAACAGAACCATTACAGTCAAAGGCGTCGGGAGCGCGTCCACAAAGCCCGATTTCGTGAGCTTGTCGCTGCGGGTAAGCGAAACCGATACGGATTACCAAAACGCCGTAAACGGGGCAAACAAGCGCGTTTTCGCGCTGGAAAACGCTGTTGTCGGCGTTGGGTTCGATAAAACGGATCTCAAGACGCTTTCGTTCAATGTTGAAACAAATTATGAAAATGTTGAACAGCCGAACGGTCGTTACAGGCGCGTATTTGCGGGTTATAACTGCGTTTACGGGCTGAAGCTGTCGTTTGATCTGGACGCCCTGCGGCTCGCAAACACGCTGACGGCTATTTCAAAAAGCGGGTCCGAAGCGGAGGTTGACGTGAGATTCACGGTTAAAGACCCCGAATCGGTCAAGGCGGAGCTTTTGAAATCCGCCGCACAGAATGCCCGCGCAAAGGCTGAGGTGCTGGCTGAGGCGTCGGGAGTGGCTTTGGGAGAACTTCTCGCGATAAACTACGACTGGACGGAAGTTATGTTTGCGTCGGAAACTCGTTTTGCCAGGTCTTACGGCGCTGATATGCTCAATGAAGCGATGCCCGAATTTACGCCCGAGGATATTGAGTCGTCCGATTCGGCGGCGTTTGTCTGGGAGATAAAATAAAAAAATCGGCGTGTAAGTCAAATTTTACACGCCGAATTTGTTCTGAGGTAATTATATGAGGTTTAAGCTCACTTCCCGAATGATTTTCGAGTCGTCGGTTTTCCCGATAATGACCGTTGTAAGCTCGATTTTCAGATATGGTTTATATTCTCTCTATTACGGCTTTGCGCCGCAGACGCCCATGCAGTGGACGGCTATTGCGGGCGTGGTTTTCGGGGGGATTCTGCCGTTTTTGCTAACTCTCCTTGTCGGGATAAACACGGGTCAGTATTTCCTGCCGAGATTTTTAATTCTAATAACCACAATTGCCGTTGTTGCAATAACGTCGGAATTCCTCGATTATGAAAACGCCCCGGACGTGGATTTCGTGATAATTCTCATCTCGCTGATAATCACCGCGCTGTATTTTTACAAAATAAGACCGACAAAGCTCTCGGAGTGGGTTGTAATTTTCCTCTCAAACCCGTATCTCTACACCTTCATTTCGGACGCGGTTTTGACCGTTATGTTATCCTCGGGTCAGACAGAGCTTGCAGGTCAGACTTACATTTTAAGGTAATTTAATTTCAGGCATAGCAAAAAAACCGGACGGGTTTCCGCCCGGTTCTTTTTTTGTGTCCGATTGATTGCTGACTGACTGATGACCTTTTTTATTTTTTTTGCCTTTAAAGAAGAATTCTCTCGTCGCAGTATTCGCACACCAGAATATCCCCGCGGTTGATAAAGCTGTGCGGAAGATACAGCTCGGTCTGCGTAACACATTTCGGGTTTGTGCATTTCACATTGTTGTGAATTTCCCCGGTAAGCAGAGGACGTATTTTCGGAACGTTATTCATAGTGTACAAAATAAGAGCCATACGAACATACATTCCGTTGTTTGCCTGGCGAAAATAAGCCGCCCTGGGGTCGCTGTCAACAGCGACCTCTATCTCGTTTACGCGCGGCAGCGGGTGCATAACTATCATATCCCGCCGCGCATACTGCATTTTCGCCTTCGTAAGGCAGTAAACGTCCTTTTGCGCCTCGTACTCCGCCTCGCTTGCAAAACGTTCCCGCTGAATTCTCGTCATGTAAAGCATATCGAGATTGCGGATAGCCCCGTCGATTGTTTTCACCTCGGTAAAACTGCTTCCGTGAGCAGTAATAACGTCTTTTATGTAGGACGGCAGTGCTAAATCGGGAGTAGAAATCAGCACAAACTTGTTTTTCGGATAGCAGGAGAGAGCCTTTACCAGAGAATGAACGGTTCTGCCGTATTTAAGGTCTCCGCATACCCCCACGGTAAGGTTGTCCAGCCGCCCGAGCTCCAGCTTCAGCGTCAGGAGATCGGTAAGCGTCTGGGTCGGGTGAAGATGCCCGCCGTCGCCCGCGTTTATCACATGGCAGTCCGCGTTCAGCGCGGCAGCCTTCGCCGAGCCCTCCTGCATATGCCTCATAACGAGAATATCGGAGTAGGTGCTTACAATTTTCACGGTATCCTTTAAATTTTCGCCCTTTGCGACCGAAGAATTGCTCGGATTGTCAAAGCCTATTATATTCCCGCCAAGCCTTATCATCGCAGCCTGAAAGCTCATCTGCGTGCGGGTGGACGGCTCGTAAAAAAGCGTTGCCATAATTTTTCCGCGGCACTTATCGGCGTATTTTTCGGGAGAGTGCTTGATTTTTTCGGCAAGTTCGAGAATTTCGTTCCATTGCGACACCGTATAATCGTCCATATCTATCAAATGATTGAATTTGTCCAAAAAAACCACCTCTCAATCTATTATAACAGAAAATTCCCCAAAAAACAAGGGAATTTTTCAAAAATTTAAAAAAAGGCAAAAAAAATAAGCCCTTTAACGGAGCTTTTTCTTACCAGTATTTTCTTCTGTCATCAGTCAGGCAGCAGATATAATCAACGGAAACGTCGAAAAACCGCGCCAGTTTAATAAATAACCATATCGGCATTAAAGCCCTCCCGGCTTCGTAACGCTGATATGCCTGCTGATTGGTTAAATCGAGTATAACAGCCATATCACACTGGCGCAGTCCGCGCTCCTCGCGGAGCAGCTTCATGCGCTCATAGTAAATTATGACAAAAACACCCCCGATTTTCAAAAAATTTTTATGAATTTTACACAAACTTTTAAATACTCTCTTGACTTAACTACCCATAAGTAGTATAATTTTAAATAATAAATAAAACTACTAATAAGTAGTTTTTAACGGTTTGAGAGCTATTCTCATTACAGAAGCGCAAAACGGGGAAAATGCACGGATATGACCGCTTTGCGGTTGTATATAAGACAACAGTCGGGGTTCCCGAC
>CANRIQ010000192.1 GCA_947630655.1 uncultured Clostridia bacterium
TGGAGAGCCTATGAACAGGAAAAAGGGTTTTCGCGGCTCGGGACTGGGCGTAGGATATGTTTCGGTAATGATGATTTTTGCGGTGGTGTGCCTTACGCTGTTTGCGGTGCTGAGCTTCCGCGCGGCAAAGTCAAACGACGCCTTCAACGAGCGCAGCGGGGATTTTCTGAAACAATATTACGAGGCTGATTCCAGAGCTAAGGAAATTTTAGCGCAGCTTGACGAGTGCGCAAATTCCGCTGTAAATTCGGGATTTTTCGCCGACAGCTTCGAGTTTTACGCAGGCGAAATCGACGGGGTGAAGGTAACTCCCGCAATGGGCGGTATCAGAGCGGAATACAGCGTTCCGATAAACGACACACGCGAGCTTTTCGTCAGAGTTACATTTAAAGAAAGCGGCGGGTATGACATAGGGCTGTGGCAAAGCAAGTCGTCCGCGGCAGACGGCGATAATTCCCATATCAACGTCTGGGACGGAAATATACCGTAATTTTAAAAAATGAGGTGCAAAATGGAACTTCTTGATATTTTGAAAACAGCAACGGACAATTCCGCGTCGGATATTTTTATTATCTCCGGAGCGGAGGTAAGCTATAAAGCCAACGGAAAACTGGTGAAAATAGCGGACAGCCCGCTTCCCGTAGCGGAGGCTCGGCGGCTGGCGTCGGAGATATACAAGCTCGGCGGGTTTGATTTCGATATTGACAATCTGCCGAATAAGGAGATGGATTTTTCAATCTCCGTTGCGGGAATGGGAAGATTTCGCGCAAATGTCTACAAACAGCGCGGATCTTATGCCGCTGTAATGCGTTATGTGCCGTTTGAACTGCCCGACGCCGCGGCATTGGGAATTCCCGACGAGGTAATGAAGCTCTCCAAAAGCAAGAGCGGCATTGTGCTTGTCACGGGACCTGCGGGCAGAGGGAAGTCCACCACGCTCTCCTGTATTATAAATAAGATCAACAATGAGCGTTCGGGGCATATAATAACAATAGAAGACCCGATAGAATTTTTACATAAGCACAAAAAGTGCATTATAAGCCAGCGCGAGATAAATATCGATACCGAATCCTACCTTGACGCGCTGAGAGCGGCACTGCGGCAGTCTCCCGACGTTATTCTGCTCGGAGAAATGCGCGATTATGAAACGATAAGCGTTGCTATGACGGCTGCCGAGACGGGTCAGCTTGTGCTTTCAACGCTCCATACGCTGGGCGCGGCAAACACCATCGACCGAATTATCGACGTTTTCCCGATAAATCAGCAGCATCAGATAAGAATTCAGCTTTCAATGGTGTTAAACGCCGTTGTTTCACAGCAGCTTTTGCCGACAGTGGATGGAAAGCTTGTCCCTGCGTTTGAAATACTCACAATGAACAGCGCGGTAAGAACCCTTATCCGCGATGAAAAAACTCATCAGATAGATACAATCCTGCAATCCGCGCCCGGAATGCAGACCATGGACAGCTGCATATTGAAATTGTACAAGGACGGAGTGATTACCGCCGAAACCGCGATAAATTACGCGTATAATCAGGATACCATGCAAAAACGGCTCGGAATTTGAAGCTTTGAGACGTTTAACACGAAAATGTAGTACCTGTTGTGCAAAATGCATAAAAACGGTTGAAAAAGTTCTGCAAATTTGTTAGAAAATGTTTGATAACTTTTTGACAAATAACTTGACAAGAACAATTGTTATATGTTATAATTGATTACAGGACAGTATTATAGTACACTGTCGGCTTGGGTGTTCGGTTTATCCGCAACGCTATATTTTGTGGAGGTGCTGTTATGGCAGACGATAACAAGAAGAAAAAGTCAAATAAGGGCAAAACAGCGTTTATGTTCGCTTTTGCGGTCACTGTTTTGGGTTCTCGTGCTGCCTCCGCGACTGCGGCGGCGGCTCCCGTGAATGTCGATGAATTCGAGGATCAGACTACCGAGACTGCCGACAGCAATCTTGGTACTAATCCCGAGATGAGACAGCTTTCCGGAAACGTTTATGCTGCGTCCGAAAGCGCGACTTCCGTCAATGCGTTCAAGAACGCTCTGAATAATGTTCAGGGCTTCGGCGCGTATTGCAGATATCACGACGGCGGACATGTTGAAGGAAATGTTGCGGCTCTCGAAACGAATAATCTTTTCACGTTCAACACCGGTATCAGAAGCCAGGTTGCAAACGCGGGCACTCACTATGTCCAGTATCTGAAGCAGGTTCCGCAAAACGGCATTAAGCTTACTATTGCCGACGGAACAATGTATGAACTTGTACTCGACTTTGACTTTGTCGAGGACAGATCTATCGATAACGGCCATGGGCTTGGCTTTACTGCGGGCGGACAGAAATATGTTATCGACTGCGGAGGCAAGGTTGACCAGGTAAAGCTTACCCGCGCTGACGGAAGCCGTTCCTTCGAGAATATTGATGGTAATCTTGACGCGCTTGCTGCGGCAGGTCAGACGCTTATTGAAAGCACCGAATATTCCGCAGATGATTCAAGAACTGCGATTACCGACGCTTATAACCAAATCGTTCTTAACAGCAATGGCGGCACGGATTCCACGCTGTCCGCTGGTCAGACGATTGTTGTAAGCATTGATTCAAAGGATCTTCCCAACTGCGAGAATGATCTTCGCAAGCTTGTTGAAAATAACAACGGTTATCAGATAATCGTTAATGTTATAACTTCCGCTGATACATATGACGTAAGCTTTGGCAACGTAAACTCCGACGGCTGGTGCAATGCCGCGGCAAACGTTGTGTTCAACTTCGGTACATACAGCGGGAGAATTTCCGCTCCGCAGATTGGCGGTATATTTGTAGCTCCGAATGCGTCGTTCAATGTTGGCGGCAACCTTGCGGGTTCCGTTATTGCCGACACAATTTATATGAACAACGAAATACATCAGGTTACTCCGACCGATGTTTATGAGGGCACTGAAGATAAGGAAGTAGAAGAAGAGCAGGATACCCCGAATATTGAAGAGCAGAATCCCAATCCCGACGGAGACGACGATGATACGCCGGTAGTCGATGATGACGACGATACACCTGTGGTTGACGATGACGATGATACGCCGGTAGTCGATGATGACGACGATACACCTGTGGTTGACGATGACGATGATACGCCGGTAGTCGATGATGACGACGATACACCTGTGGTTGACGATGACGACGATACACCTGTGGTTGACGATGACGATGATACGCCTGTGGTTGACGACGATGATGACACGCCGGTAGTCGACGATGACGATGATACGCCTGTGGTCGACGATGACGACGATACGCCGGTAGTTGACGATGACGATGACACACCCGTGGTTGACGATGACGATGACACGCCTGTAGTCGACGACGATGACACGCCTGTAGTTGACGATGATGACGATACGCCGGTAGTCGATGATGATGATGACGATACGCCTGTGGTTGATGATGACGACGATACGCCTGTGGTTGATGATGACGACGATACGCCGGTAGTTGACGATGACGATGATACGCCTGTGGTTGACGACGATGATGATACGCCTGTAGTTGACGATGACGACGATACACCTGTGGTTGACGATGACGATGATACGCCTGTGGTTGACGACGATGATGAT
>CANRIQ010000193.1 GCA_947630655.1 uncultured Clostridia bacterium
CAACGTCTTAGAGCCTGCAATGGGTGTCGGGAACTTTTTCGGCGTTATGCCCGAAAAAATCCGCACAAACAGCAGGCTGAAAGGAATTGAACTTGACAGCATTTCGGGAAGAATTGCACAACAGTTGTATCAGAGCGCGGATATTCAAATCCGTGGTTTTGAAAAAACTGACTTTTCGGATAACTATTTCGACGCTGCAATAGGAAATGTTCCGTTCGGAAATTATGGTGTAGCCGACAAGCGGTATGACAAGGAGCATTTTCTGATACACGACTACTTCTTCGCAAAAACGCTCGATAAAGTCGCACCGAACGGAATTATAGCGTTTGTAACCTCAAAAGGCACACTTGACAAGGCAAACCCAAGCGCTCGTGAATATATTGCAAAACGAGCAGATTTAATCGGCGCGATCAGACTGCCGAATAACGCTTTCAAGGGTGTTGCAAACACCGAAGTAACAACCGATATTATCTTCCTGCAAAAGCGCGAGAAAATGGCGGTAGAATTGCCCGATTGGTGCTATACAAGCAAAAACAGCGACGGTATTCCCGTAAATAGCTATTTTCTTGACCACCCCGAAATGATACTCGGTAAAATGGAATTTTCCGAGAAAATGTACGGGAACACTAATGATACAACTTGTACGCCGATTGAGGGCGCAGTACTCTCAGAACAGCTTGAAAAAGCAGTTTCCAGATTACACGCCGAACATATTGTGCAAAAGCGTGGAGAAAAGAGCGAAAAAGAGCGCGGTATTATTCCTGCAACAGATGATGTTCGCAATTTTACTTTCGGTCTTGTAGACGGTGAAATGTATTATCGCGAAAATAACATAATGACCAAAGTACGCGAAACAGGAATAAAACTCGAACGTATGAAAGGAATGCACGAACTGCGAAATACAATGCGTACTCTTATCACTGCTCAGTATGAGGGTTGTAATGATGAACAACTTGCCGCTATACAAAGCGAACTTAACAGGAAATACGACGATTATGTAAAGCAATTCGGCAGTATAAACAGTTCTACTAACAAATCCGTATTCAGCGATGATGATGACTATAATACGCTTTCCGCTTTGGAAAATGTCAATCCCGAAACAAAAACCGTAGAAAAAGCGGACATTTTCTTTAAACGGACGATAAAGCCGAACGTGGCGATCACCAAAGCTGAAAACGAGCAGGAGGCAATGCAGATTTCCCTCGACCTTAAAGGCAGATTGGATATACCGTATATGGCAGAACTTTGCGGTAAAAGCGCGGAAGAAATATGCAATCAACTTACTTTACAAGAACTTGCATATGTTAATCCCGAAAAATATAACCCAGATAAGCCTTATGAGGGATATGAAGATGCTGCCGAATATCTGTCGGGAAATATCCGCGAAAAACTGCGTACAGCGCAAACAGTTGCAAAAAACGATGAAATGTTTGCGCGTAATGTTGCCGCGCTCGAAAAAGCGCTCCCACCTACAATAACAGCGGGAGAAATTACGGCGCGTATTGGTGTACCGTGGGTGGATACAAGCGATTATACGCAGTTTTTACGCGAATACGCAAAGGCAAATATCAGTGAAAGCATTATACGCACATACAGCGGAGAATACAAAGTGCCTAAGACTTATGACTGCTCTATTGCAGCTACATCTACTTACGGCACAAAACGTATGCGCAGTTATGATATCTTTGAAAATCTGCTCAACAATCGCAACTGCATTGTACACGATAGAATACGCGATGAAAAAGGCAATGAAAAATATGTTGTCAACAGAAAGGAAACAGAACTTGCGTCGGCAAAAGCAAGGGAAATGAAAGATGCGTTTAAACGGTGGTTGTGGGAAGATCCCGCACGCCGTGAAAAGTACGTCACGAGATACAACGAGCTGTTTAACAGTATCGTTGGGCGAGAATATGACGGATCACATCAGTCTTTCCCGCAGATGTCACCGTCTATAAATCTTAATCCTCACCAGAAAGACGCAATTATGAGGGCAAAGTTCGGCGGCAACACCTTGTTGGCGCATTGCGTCGGCGCGGGTAAATCCTTTGAAATGGTGGCGGCTACAATGGAAAAAAAGCGGCTTGGACTTATAAACAAAGCCTGTGTGGTAGTTCCGAAACATCTTGTGGGACAAATGGCAGCGGAATGGATGAGGTTATACCCACAAGCGCATATTCTCACCGCAACAGAAAAAGATTTCACAAAGGATAGGCGTCAGAAATTTATAGGTCGCTGCTGTACGGGAAATTATGACGCGGTTATAATGTCTTATCAGCAGTTTGAAAAAATCCCTATGTCAACGGAATATCGCGCACGTTTTCTGCAAAACGAACTTACAAAAGTCGAGTTTGGGTTGAAAGAAACTCGCGCATCGAACGGGTCGCCTATCAGCATAAAAGATTTTGAAAAACAAAAGAAACGTATACAAGCTATAATCGAAAAGCTGCTTAATGCAAAAGAAAAAGACAATTCTCTTTGTTTCGAGGAACTTGGATTTGATGCACTTGTAGTGGACGAGGCGCACAATTATAAAAACGGTCTTGTGGTTACAAAAATGAGCAATGTCGCAGGCGTACAGTCTACTCCCGCACAAAAGAGCGAGGATATTCTGATGAAAACTCAATGGCTCAACGAAAATCACAACGGCAATATTATTTTTGCAACAGGAACGCCCGTCAGCAACTCTATGGTCGAACTGTACACTATGCAGCAGTATCTTCGACCGGACTTACTGCACAATGCAGGATTACAAAATTTTGACGATTGGTCATCTACATTCGGCGAAGTGGTTTCGCAGCTTGAAATGAAACCGACAGGCGACGGATACCGTACCAAGAACAGGTTCGCGAGATTTACAAATCTGCCCGAACTTATGGCAATGTACAAAGAATTTGCCGACATTAGGACTGCGGAAATGTTAAAGCTGCCTGTTCCCGAAATTGTGGGAGGAAAACCGCAAACAATTAAAGCAGAACCAAATGAATTTCAAAAGGCTTATATGCAGGTTCTGTCAAATCGCGCTGATGCCATACAGAACAAATTAGTAGAGCCGACAGAAGATAATATGCTTAAAATCACAAACGAGGCGCGTCTGCTCGGTCTGGACGCTCGGTGTATAAATCCCGACGCGGAAAATACGCCGAACAGCAAGGTTAATTTATGTATCGACAAGATTATGGAGATATATAACAAAACAACCGAGCAAAAAGGCGTACAGGCTGTTTTCTGCGACATAGCGGTAAACGCTGATGACGGCAAATTCTCGGTATATGACTATATCAAAGAGGAATTACAACGTCGAGGGATACCGAAAGAGGAAATCTGTACAGCTGCTGACGCTAAAGACCAGAAACAGCGCGAAGAAATGTATGCAGAACTTCGGTCGGGTACAAAACGCATTGTAATAGCGTCTACATCAAAAATGGGAACGGGTGCTAATATTCAGACACGGCTTGCGGCTCTGCATCATCTCGATATACCTTGGAAACCGTCTGATGTTGAACATACCAAACGGAACAAGGGGCAACCGATAATTCGACAAATGGCTTTATTTCCCTATACCAT
>CANRIQ010000194.1 GCA_947630655.1 uncultured Clostridia bacterium
TTTCAAGCGAGCCGCCGATAGTGGTGTTCGGGCGGATTTTCACGCCCGTGTCAAGCAGCTTTTTGGTATAGCGGTCGCAGATTGAGCGCGGCAGACGGAAATCGGGTATGCCGTACCGCAAAACTCCGCCGATGTCGTCGCGGGCCTCGAAAATAGTCACGTCGTAGCCCTCTTGTATCATCTTGAACGCCACGGTTATCCCCGCAGGACCGCCGCCGATAACCGCAACTTTTTTGCCTTTCGGGGGCTTTTTTTCGACTACCATGCTGTCAAAATACGCGTCGGAGATGAATTTCTCGATAGCGTTGAAGTTTACGGGAACGCCCTTCTTGCCGAGAACGCAGTTTCCTCTGCACTGTCTGTCATAATCGCAGACGATAGAGCATACCAGCGACATGGGGTTGTTTTCAAACAAGATTTTTCCTGCCTCGCGAAGCTTATTTTCCTTAAAAAGCGCGATAACCTGCGGAATTGCCGTATGTACGGGACAGCCCTTCTGACACATCGGCACCTTGCACCCGAGACAGCGTTCGGCGGTTTCTTTTACATAAACTGACATAAAAACACCCCTTTATAAAATTTGCGGAAGCTGTGTTCCTGAATTTATTTTAACACAGAATTATAAAATAGTCAATAGTTTTACAAAAAAAGCTCCATCCTGCACTACACAAGAGAGAGCCCTTTTTCTTTAAATTAAACCTCCGCGATAACTTCCACTTCCACCAGAACGCCCTTAGGTATCTGCAAACCGCCGACGCAGGAGCGCGCGGGCTTTCCCGTGAAGTATTCCGCGTAGACCTTGTTGAACGCCGCAAAGTCGCCTATGTCCTTCAAAAAGCAGGTAGTTTTTACCACCTTTTCAAGCGAAGTCCCCGCCGCCTCTAAAAGAGCCTTGACGTTTTCGCACACTCTGCGGGTCTGTTCCTCAATTCCTCCCGAAACAACCTCGCCCGTCGCGGGGTCTATAGGAATTTGCCCCGAAGCGAACATTACCCCTCCGATGACCTTCGCCTGCGAATACGGACCGATTGCCGCGGGAGCCTTGTCTGTAAAAATCTCCTTCATAAAAAATCCTCCTTAAATTATCGCCCGTTGTATCTTAAGCGTTTCAAATCGTCAAACACAAAATCGGGCTGTTTTATGTAAAATATTTTCGGCTTAAAGCTTTCCTTGTCCGCGCAAACAAAATTCCATGTAACAAGGTAGTAAATCCACGGGCATTCTGCGCCGCCGCGCCTGTCGTTGTAGATTATCCGCCCGCTTTCGCCGTTTTTAAGCGTAAACTTGCTCTTTATAAAGCCGCGCTGAATTTTATCGGTGTAGAGTATCTCGTAACCGTTTGCCGCGCGTTTTACAAACACCCTTTTCCCGAAAAATTCCGAGAATTTTCCGTCGAACAGAGCAGCTTCGCCGTAAATCTTCACTGCGCTTTTGTTTACGCGCAAACCGTCGGGTGACTGAAACGCCTCGGCTTTGTGAAACAATATTTCGTCGGTAATGTCGGACTTGTCAAACTCCGCAGGAAGAAATTTCAACGCCCTGCGAGAGTTTGCAAAGTTTCCGAAACGCACCGCTTTAGTGTATATCAAGTCAATTTCCTGAACAAAAAGCATTGTTTACTTTATGTAATCAACCAGCCTGTACCCAGCGTTTACAAGCGCGCTTCTTATCTCCTCGAAGTGCTCGGAGTTTCGGGTTTCAAGCTGAATACGCAAAAAGCAGCCGTTGATGTCGGGGTTTTCGTCGGCACGCTCGTGACGGACGGTAGTAACGTTTCCGCCGAGTTTAGCGATAATCTCCGACACGCCGAGTAATTGTCCGGGCTTGTCTACAAGCTCGATATTAAGCATGCCCGAACGCCCGCTCTTTACAAGACCGCGCCTTATAACGCGGTTCAGAATAGTAACGTCTATATTGCCGCCCGACACCAGACACACGACCCTCTTGCCCTTGACGGGGACTTTGTTGAACATAACCGCCGCCACGGACACCGCGCCCGCGCCCTCCGCAATAAGCTTCTGCTGCTCGATAAGGGAGAGAATTGCGCAGGAAATTTCGTCCTCGCTTACGGTGACAATCTCGTCCACATACTTCTGACAATATTCAAACGTGTGAACCCCCGGCTCCTTTACGGCAATTCCGTCCGCCAGCGTCGACACACTGTCAAGACGCTCGATCTTGCCCCCGTGCAGGGAATTCGCCATAGACGGCGCGCCTGCCGCCTGAACGCCGTAAACCTTTATATTCGGGTTCAGCGACTTTATCGCGAACGCCACGCCCGAAATAAGTCCGCCGCCGCCCACCGGCACTACCACCGCGTCCATTTCGGGGAGCTGCTCGAGAATTTCAAGACCGATTGTCCCTTGTCCCGCAATAACCTTTTCATCATCAAACGGGTGTATGAACGTATAACCCTTTTCATCACGAAGCTGTAAAGCCCTGTTGTACGCGTCGTCGTACACTCCCGGAACGAGGCAGACCTCCGCGCCGTAGCCCTTTGTCGCCTCAACCTTGGAGATAGGCGCGCCGTCGGGCAGGCAGATGAGGGATTTTATCCCCGCCTTGGTCGCTGCCAGAGCCACGCCCTGCGCGTGATTTCCCGCCGAGCACGCGATAACGCCCTTTGCGCGTTCCTCGTCGGTCAATTGGGATATTTTGTAATAAGCTCCGCGAACCTTAAAAGAACCCGTAACCTGAAGGTTCTCGGTTTTGAGATAAACCTCCGCGTCGGGGTTGATTTTCGGTGCTTTGATAAGGTCTGTTTTGCGGATAACCTCTTTAAGTATATGCGAGGCTTTGTAAATACTGTCCAGTGTCAACATAAAATACCTCCTAATGCGATACAGTCTGTATAAAATATCAAATCTCAGACTGTAGAGAAAGTCCCAGATGCCGCATTATCCGCCTGCAGCGGAAAACGCTGAAGCGGCACTGCGGGCTAGGCTTTGTGCCTGCCGCAGTCGACGCCGCATTATCCGCCTGCGGCGGATAATGCTACAACGCAGATGGGGTTTTATCTACAGTCTGGAGTGCGATAATTTGCGCTACAATAGAATTATAAACTGATTTGTCGATTTTGTCAAGGGCTTTGGGAAGAATTTGAAAAAATTTGTAATACCCCCTTGAAATAATATACAATTTGAGTTATAATAAATTTGTATAGCTATAATTTGTGTTGTTAAGGAGAGAAATTTTTTGAAAGGTCCATTACTTCGCTTATTTGACTTAGCCGCAGGACGGGCGGATATGATTACGGTCGTGCTGTCGTTTTTCTCGTTCGCCGCGATTATTTTTCTGTGTTTCCCCGTAAGAGCCTACGCCCGTGCGAAAGTGGCGTCCTATCTTGGCGACGACACCGCCGAAAGCGCGGGAATGCTTACGTTAAACCCTCTGGCGCACATAGACCCTATGGGGGCGTTGTGCATGGCAATCTGCAACATCGGCTGGTCGAAGTATGTTCCCATTTCGCCGCACCGCTGCCGCAAGGTCACCGCTAGAACTGCTGCGATAATCATTGCCGCTACGGGACCGCTTT
>CANRIQ010000195.1 GCA_947630655.1 uncultured Clostridia bacterium
TCTGAAATCCGTTGCCCTTGGAGCTTGGTCTGTAGGAACGGATATCCACCGTTTCGGGGTATTCAAAATCAATCTCCGCCTGCTGCACATCAAACGGCACATCTATAAGCACAGGACCTCTTCTGCCCGTGCCCGCGATATAAAACGCCCGCTTGAACACCTCGGCGGTGTCCTCGGGACGCTTTAACAGGTAGCTGTGCTTTACAAAAGGCTCGGCAGAACCCGTAATATCCGCCTCCTGGAACACATCGCGCCCTATCTGATCGGAATTCACCTGACCCGTGATTATCACCATGGGAACGGAATCCATATACGCCGTAGCGATAGCGGTAATGAGGTTCAACGCGCCCGGACCGCTTGTCGCAACGCACACCGCGGGCTTCCCCGTAATTCTCGCGTAGCCCGACGCCGCGTGACCCGCGTTCACCTCGTGACGCACGAGAATGTGTCTTATATCGGTATTATAAAGCTCGTCATAAAAAGGACAAATTGCCGCGCCCGGATACCCGAAAATATCCGTAATCCCCTCCGCCTTAAGGCACTCGGTCATAGCCCGCGCGACCGTCATACGGCACTTGCTCACTGTCAAGTCCCCTTTCTGCACTTTCTTCACTTTCTGCACACTTTCCAAAATTCTACAAATAAAACATACACTATAATTATAACAAAATCTCTTGCGCTTGTCAAGCGGGATTATAATTTTTTTGCAAAAAAAAAAGCGGCTGACCCCAACCGCTTTTATTATACGCTTTAAACGTACTTTAAACGTACTGATAACTGTAATTGAACGGATTTACCGCCTTGGAATTCACGCGGACCTCGAAATGCAGGTGAAATCCCGTAGACCAGCCCGTAGACCCGACAATGCCGATAATATCGCCTTTATTTACGTGCTGTCCGACCGCATAATAAATCGTCGCGCAATGCGCGTACAGCGTGGAAATTCCGCCGCCGTGGTCTATAACTATGTAGTTTCCGTAGCCGCCGCCGCAGGGGTCCTTATAGCTCTTGCCGTAGTTATGCGAGCAGGTCTGCGACACGAGAATAACCGTTCCCGACTGCGCCGCGTAGATATTATGACCGCCGATACCCGCGTTTCCGACGTCAACGCCGTAATGATTGCCGCCGCGCCACGGATCGTACCCGAAATTCGTCGTTATCATCCTGAATTTGGACTCCAAGGGCCAGCGGAAGCCGTCGGAATAAACCTCCTGCCCCGTATTCCCGTGCTGGAGCTGGTAAATAAGCTGTTCAAGATCGCGGTTTAACTGCTCAATCTCCTCGTTGCCCTCCTGAATTCCCGACTTCAAAGAATTCACCTGGCTTTGCAGGCTCTGGTTCTTCGCCGTAAGCCCGCTTAAGTACGAATACTTCTCCTGCGCCTCTGCGGAAAGCGTCTGCTTCTCGTCCTCGAGAGCAGCTTTTTCCTCCTCAAACTGCTGCTTCTGGGTCTGGAGGTCAAGCTTATCCTGCTCAAGACGCGCAATTTCATCGTTCATCGCGTCAATAAGAGCTTCCTGCGCCTTTATCGAATCCATAAGCCGCTGCATAAAAGCGACGTTCTGACCGCTTATGTTTCTGACGACATCGGAATACACGAAATAGCTGTACCAGTCGTCCGAGCCGTTTAAAACGGGGATTGTCCCCGAGGTGTCATTCATATAAAGAACGCGGGCGAGCTTTGCGAATTTTTCGAGATTTTCCTTGTTCTCCTTCTCAAGACCCGCGATTTCGACCTTTTTGTCGTCGATCGCCTGCTCCTTATCGGCAATGGAAAGCTCCACCGCCTCAATCTCCGCTTCCTTCTCGTTTATCATCTCCATTTTGAGATTGATAAGCTCGGTGCGGACGTTAATTTCCTCTTTAATTCCGTCAATCTGCGAAGAAACCATCGACATGGCGGATTTATTTGAGCTTATATCCCCGCCCAGACTGTCAATCTGGTTCTGGCGGTCCTTGTTTTTCTTGATAATCTCGTCAATTCTGTCCTGATATTCTTTAATTCTGTCCGAAAGGCTGCTTGACGCATAGACGTAGGGTCTGACGCTCCCCGCAAAAACCGTCAGAAAAGCCGCGCAAACCGCCGCCGCGCACACCCTCACAAGCTGCGCCGTGATTTTCTTTCTTTTTGAAGTCCCCATAACTATCCCCTCTGAAATCTCCAATCCTGCCGCGGTTTAGTCTCCCTTACCGCAAACCTATTTTAATTATAACTCTTTTACAAACGCTTGTCAAGGGGGAAGAATGTGAAAATTACTTGAAACAATCGCCCGAATCCTTTAGAAAACCGAACAGAGACTCGTTTAAAATGCGGCGGTAGGCGGCTTTATCGGTAACCACCGACTCTGCCGTATAGCCTATGCAGATGTTTTCGCTGTTGAAATACAGGCTTTTACAATTCGGCTTCAGTATAAAATTAACGCAATAGCAGCCCTTCGGAAAGCACTCCGGCGACAAATCGCGGTTTATTTCATACGGCAGGTGAACGCACGCCGTTACCTGACCGAAGGTGTCGCCAAGCGCGCCGCCCTCGAAAAGCTTGTTTCTTTCCGTCTCGTCAAGCTCGGAGATGTCCCTCGCGTCCTGCGGAATAAAGCACATATCGGACCTCCTTTTTTGTTCTGTTATTTATTTTAATACTCAAAACGCAAATCGTCAATATGTTTTTTCTCAATTTGTGTTTATTATACAGATATTGTATTTGTTTTCGTTTAAAATATACAAAGGGTGATAATATGGAATTTGGTAAAAAATTGAAAGCCGTCCTTGAATTTGAAGGCATAAAACAAAAGGAATTCGCCGAAACGCTTCACATATCTCCCTCGACTATGAACGGCTATCTCAACGACAAGCGTCAGCCCGACTTCGATCTGGTAATGAAAATGGCGCACGCGCTTAATGTGTCGGTGGATTATCTGTTCGGCGGCGAATGCGGCAATTCCCCGACGCTTTCGGAAAACGAGCTTGAATTGCTTACAAGCTTCCGCAGAATGCCGCCCGAGCAGCAGGAGGTGTTTTCGGCTCTGGCGAAAATGCTTGCCGAGCAGTCGGGCAAAAAGTGATTTTCGGCGTTCAATTTGACACTAAAATTATTTTTTGTTTCATTTTAAAATTCGGAAAAGCGGGTTTTTTGTATAAAATATATAAAAATTGGTAGGTAAAATGTGTTATTTCTACAAAATTTATCAATCTTTTTGAAAAATTGAAAAATAATTCTTGCAGAAATTAAAAAAATATAGTATAATATCACCGTAAGTATTTTTGCTTATAATTTTATTTAGGAGGATTTTTAACAATGGCGTTAAAAAATCAGTATTTGGCAGACCTGCTGGAAACGGTTAAGAAAAGAAACCCCGGCGAGCCGGAGTTCATTCAGGCGGTGACGGAGGTTTTTGAAACGCTCCAGCCCGTTGTCGAAAAGCGTCCCGACCTTGTTGAAGCGGGCGTTTTCGAGAGAATTGTAGAGCCCGAAAGACAGATAATCTTCCGTGTTCCGTGGGTTGACGACAGCGGCAAGG
>CANRIQ010000196.1 GCA_947630655.1 uncultured Clostridia bacterium
CCTCGGAAGTCATCTGACAGCCGTCCGCGCCGTATACCTTATAGCCGTTGTATTTTGCGGGGTTATGGGACGCCGTAACGACAATTCCCGCGCCGCACTTTAAGTATCTTACCGCCCATGAGAGCATAGGAGTAGGCATAAGCTCCTTATAAATATGGACCTTAATGCCGTTTGCCGCGAGAACCTCTGCCGCCGAGCGCGCGAAATAATCCGCCTTGATGCGGCTGTCGTAAGCTATCGCCACGCTTTTTGCCAGACCCTCGCTTAAAATGTAATCCGCAAGTCCCTGGGTCGCGCGTTTTACGGTGTAGACGTTCATACGGTTAGTTCCCGCGCCGATAACGCCGCGCAGACCCGCCGTGCCGAATTCCAGATCGCGGTAAAAGCGGTCGGACTTACCCTCCTCATCGTTTGAGACAGACTCAAGCTCCTTTTTGAGATCGGGATCCTCAACTGCCTTTTCGAGCCAAAGCTCATACAACTGCTGAATATTCGCCATTGGAAAAGTCCTCCTCTGTTAGAAATAAGATATTAGAGGTAAGAAGTAAGAGTGTGGAACAGGCTTCTTACCTGATTTCCTTTAATATTACATACATTATACCACATCCGTTCCGAAATTTCAAGTAATTTCACAAAAAAATTGTAAACGTTTTCCCGACTTGACAAATTAGTATTTAAGTTGTATAATTAGATTGAAAAATTTACATAGGAGGCAGTTCATATGAAAAAATCGGCTTTTCTGTCTGCTCTGGCATTTTTGGCAGCAATGTGCCTGTCCGGCTGTAACAACCGCTCCGGCGGCGCAGAATATATCAACAGCAGCGGGAGCTCCGAAATTTCACAGAGTTCACAGAGTTCCGAGAGTTCTCAAAGCAGCGAAAGCTCACAAAGCAGCGAAAGTGTTGAAAGTTCTACAGCTTCATCGCCCGAAAGCACTGAAAATCCGCAAAGTTCCGAAAATCCGCAAAGCTCGCAAAGCGTTGAAAGCACTCCCGGGAGCGTTCCGCAAAGCAGCATAAGCTCTCCCGAAAGCTCAAGCGCGCCGACTCCCTCGACCCCGCAAGCTCCCTCGACCCCCTCGGAGAGCGGAAATGTCGTTATCCGCGGGCAAAGCTATTCCATCGCGGACACCACCGCGCTTACCCTCACAAACGAGCGGCTTTCGGCTACGGATATGCGCGAGATAGGGCGGCTGAAAAACCTGATCGCGCTGACGCTTGCGGACTGCGATGTGCGGGATATTTCGCCGCTTGCGAACCTCAAAAATCTGCAAGCTCTGACTCTTTTCGACAACGACATTTACGACATCTCGCCGCTTTCCGGTCTTACAAATCTTAAAAATCTCACTCTCTCCGACAACGATATAAGAGATGTTTCCGCGCTGTCGGGACTTACTTCGCTTACAACGCTAAGGCTTTCCGACAACGAGATTACCGACATAAGACCGCTGTCAAGCCTTACTTCGCTTTGTTATCTCTATCTTGAAGACAACGACCTGCGCGATATTTCGCCCGTTTCAAGCCTTACGAACCTCATTGATCTGTATCTTTCGGACAACGAAATTTCCGATGTTTCGGCGGTAACGGGGCTTAAAAAGCTTGAAATTCTCGATTTGGCGGATAATGAGATTTACGACCCCTCGCCGCTTGCGAAAATGGCTTGGCTTTTAAACCTCAACATTGACGACAACGAGTTTTCGCACGGAAAGCTGGCGGAGCTTAGGGCTGCTCTGCCGAATTGCAATATAAGCTGAGGAAAATTTCACCAAAATTTCAGAAAGTCTCGATTGACAAAGCTTTGCCTATGGGTTATAATATATTTAATGACAACGGGAGGTAAAAATTATGTCAATCTATGATTTTTCGGTGAAAACGCAGGACGGCAAAATGGTTTCTCTTTCGGAGTATAAGGGCAAGGTCCTGCTTATCGTCAACACTGCGACGGGGTGCGGTTTTACGCCCCAGTACGACGAGCTTCAGGATTTGTACGAAGCCCACGCGAAGGACGGTCTTGAAATCCTTGATTTTCCGTGCAATCAGTTTGCAAATCAGGCACCCGGCGGCGACGACGAAATTCACGAATTCTGCACGGGGCGTTACGGGATAACCTTTCCTCAGTTTTCAAAAATTGACGTTCTGGGCGAAAACGCCGACCCGCTTTTTAAATATCTTTCCGAAAACACAAAATTCGAGGGCTTCGGCAAAAGCCCCATGACGTTAATTCTGTCCGCTGCGGCAAAGAAAATGGATAAGGATTACAAAAACAACGGCAATATAAAGTGGAATTTCACGAAATTTTTAATAAGCCGCGACGGTGAAATTCTCGCGCGTTTCGAGCCGACCGAATCCATGAAAAACGTTGCGCAAAGGGTAGAGTCGGCTTTGTAAATAAAAGTCTGGAGGTAATTATTATGAGGTACAATTACAAAACGGAAAACACCTGCTCGCAAATCATAAGCTTCGATATAAACGGCGATGTTATCACGAATATCGAGTTTCTGGGCGGGTGCAACGGAAATCTGAAAGCGATTTCAAAGCTTGTGGACGGCTGGACTGTCGATAAAATCGAGCAGTATCTGCGCGGAAACACCTGCGGGCGCAGACCCACCTCCTGCGCGGATCAGCTTGCGATCGCCGTAAGGCGCGCCTTTAACGAAACGAAGGGGGCTTGAAGATGACGACCGAGGTATTTTATTATTCGCGTTCGGGCAACACCAAAAAGCTTGCGGAGGCTGTCGCAGGGGCTTTGGGGGTTTCGGCAAACGAGATTACCGAAACTGCCGAGCTTTCCGAAAAAACGGACGTTGTGTATGTCGGAAGCTCGCTTTATGCCGGCAGTCCCGACAAATCGGTGTATGATTTTATCGATAAAAACGCCGATAAAATCGGCATGCTTGCGGTGTTCGGCTCGTCGGCTTCGGGGAATTCCACCTACAAGAAGCTGAAGGCGTTTGCCGAGGCGCGCGGAATTCACGTTTTCGAGAAATTCTACAATTGTCCGGGGCATTTTCTGTTTATGCACAAGGATCGCCCCGACGAAAACGACCTTAAGGGCATAGCGCAGTTTGCGAGAGTTGTCCGCTATAAGTCGCTTTAAAAAATCATTTCCAATAAAAATATTCCCCGAGGAGTTTCCTTCGGGGAATTTTTTTGTCTTAAAATCAAGTTATCCCGCGGTTTCCTTTTCGGCAGCTCTTACGCTGAATAACGCCTTAAAAATCGTGCGGACAGCGGGCTGAATAAACAAAAGCTGAGAGAAAAACGCGAACGGAAGATTGAAGCAAACAAGCTTCAGCCAGTTTGCAAGCAGCGTCAGAACGCTGAAAGCCGCAGCCCCGTAAGGATAGTACAAAACCGCTGCAAGAAGGCTCATCGCGGGGCACATAATGCCGACCGTCGCGGTGATTATCGCGGTCTCGAAAATCACG
>CANRIQ010000197.1 GCA_947630655.1 uncultured Clostridia bacterium
ATGCATCAGGCGGGTCTGGCGCACTCGGATTTGTCCTGCAACAACGTGCTTATAGACCCGAAAACGGGTACGGCGGTGGTTATCGATATAGATTCGCTGGTAGTGCCGAATAAATACGCGCCCGAGGTCGTCGGAACGAGGGGTTATATCGCGCCCGAGGTGGTAAGCACCATGGATCTGGACGCGCAGGACCCGAAAAAGGCGTTGCCGAACGTGCTGACGGATCTGCACGCGCTGCCTGTGCTGATTTATGAATATCTGTTTTTCAGGCATCCGCTTATGGGTCCGAAAATCTACAGCTCGGAAAGCGCGGAAATGGACGATTTTCTGGGGCTCGGCGAGATGGCGACGTTTATTGAAAATCCGAATGATACGTCAAACCGCCCGCCGGACCTTGATGTGACGATAAAATCGCTGTCAAAGGGCTTGGAACGGCTGTTTATAAGGGCTTTTGCAGACGGACTTCACGACCCGTCGCAGCGTCCGACGGCTATGGAATGGGAAACCGAGCTTTTAAAGGCGTGGGATAGGCTTTATCCGTGCGCGAACCCGCGGTGCGAAAAGAAATGGTTCATTCTGCGGGACGAAAGAAACCCCGTTTGCCCGTTTTGCGGGACGAGAGTTCCCGAGAAGATAATCACGCTCGGGTTTAAAAGCGAAACGCGCGGGAGAAAGGGCGTTTTCCGCGAAAAAAGCGAGGTTGTCGTGTATGACAGAATGCCGCTGTTCGACTGGCACGTTTTTTCCAATATTCACAACGATGAAAAAGCGTCGCCCGATATGCGCGCATATACCGCGCGGCAGGGGGATAAATGGCTGCTGGTGAACCACGGAATTGAGGGTATGATCTCGCCGTCGGGACGTCCCGTGCCGAGGGGCAGCGCGGTGGAGCTTAAGGATCTCGCGCTGTTTCGTATGAGCGGCAAGGACAACGGTCTTTTGTGCGAGGTTTTTGTAAATTAACCTGTTATTTTCGGGTCAGACGACTCGTTTTATGAAAGGATAAAATGCAATGGAAAAATTCGGTCTCACAGACAAGGAAGCTGCCGAAAGCAAACAAAAATTCGGCGACAACTCCATGACGGAGCAGGCTCACGAGAGCTTCTGGGATAAGCTTAAGGGCAACCTCGGCGACCCGATGATAAAAATACTTATCGTCGCGCTGCTGATAAACGTTGTGCTGGCAATTCTGGGGCTTGTAAAGGGCTCGGACGGAAACCCGATTATCGAGGGCGCGCCCGAATGGTACGAGCCGCTTGGCATTTTCGTGGCAATCTGCCTTGCGACGCTTGTTTCGACGTTCTCGGAATTCAGGAATGAAAACGCGTTCCAGAAGCTTCAGGAGGAGGCTTCGCGGATTATGTGCAAGGTGTACAGAAACAATGTTATCGCCGAGGTCGCGATAAACGACATTGTTGTCGGGGACGCAATTCTGCTTCAGTCGGGAGATAAAATCCCCGCCGACGGCATTATTATCGACGGAGATATCAAGGTTGACCAGTCGGTGCTGAACGGTGAGAGCCGCGAGGCGAAAAAGCACGCAATTCCCGAGGGCTGGCAGGATACCGACGAAAATACAAATTTCGACAGCGAATACAAGGTTTACCGCGGGGCGGTGGTATGCTCCGGAAACGCAGTTATGCAGGTGACCGTTGTCGGCGACAAGTCGGTTTACGGCAAGATTGCAAGCGAGCTTCAGACCGATGACGACCGTGATACGCCCCTTAAGGTAAAGCTCGGGAAGCTTGCAAACGGCATCTCGAAATTCGGCTATATCGGCGGTATAGCTATCGCTGTCGCTATGCTTGCGAAAACGCTTTTGTTCGATACTAACTTTCAGCCTATGACGTTTTTAGCTCCCGACGGCGTTTTTGCGTGGGCGGCACTGGTTAAGGCGATTATCGAAGCGGTTATGCTGGCGGTTATTATCATAGTTATGGCGGTGCCGGAGGGCTTGCCGCTTATGATAGCTATAGTTTCCGCGCAGAATATGGGCAAAATGCTCAAAGATAACGTCCTTGTGCGCAAGGTTGCGGGAATTGAGACCGCAGGGTCGCTTAATATCCTCTTTTCCGATAAGACGGGAACTATCACCAAGGGCAAGCTTGAAGCGATAAACTTTATTATGGGCGATGTTTCCGAATACAAGACAATTGACGATCTGAACGGCAAGCTGAAGGACATTCTTTCGCTGTCCATCCACAAAAACACGCTTTCCATGATAAGCGGCGAGGGCAAGGACAGACGCGTTCTCGGCGGAAACGCGACAGAGCGCGCTATTCTCGCGTATGCGGTGGACTGCCCGTCAAGCGCAAATGTGTCGGCGGTCGGAAATATCCCGTTTAACTCGACAAACAAGTACTCCGCAACGCAGGTGAAGGGTGAATATAACCTTTCGCTTATCAAGGGCGCGCCGGAGAAAATTCTTCAGAGATGCTCGCATTATTACGATATGAACGGCGAAAAACAGCCGTTTGATATGGCGAAGCTGAACGGGAAAATCGACGAGCTTGCAAACCGCGCTATCCGCGTGCTTGCAATAGCGACAAGCGAGGACGATTTAGGCGAGGATTCCCTCCCCGACGGCAACAACTGGACGCTTGTCGGCTGTCTCGGAATACGCGACGAGGTAAGACCCGAGTCGGTTACCGCAATTAAGGAAGTTAAGGGCGCGGGCGTTCAGGTTGTCATGATAACGGGCGACCGCCGCGAAACCGCAGTTGCAATCGCAAAGGAAGCGGGACTTATCGACGACGAAAATACAAATCTTATGCTGACGTCCGACGAGCTGGCGAAAATGTCCGACGACGAAATTAAGGCTAAGATAAAGGATATCCGCGTTATCGCGAGGGCGTTGCCGACAGACAAGAGCCGTCTTGTAAGACTTGCACAGGAACTTGACCTTGTAGCAGGCATGACGGGCGACGGCGTGAACGACTCCCCTGCCCTCAAAAAAGCCGATGTGGGCTTTGCAATGGGCGGCGGCACGGAGGTTGCAAAGGAAGCGTCGGATATCGTTATCCTCGACGACAACTTTAACTCAATCGACCGCGCAATCCTCTACGGGCGCACGATTTTCAACTCTATCAGAAAATTCATCGTGTTCCAGCTTACCATAAACGTGGCTGCGGTGCTTATCTCGTTTATCTGCCCGATAATCGGCATTGCAAACCCGCTTTCGGTTATTCAGATACTCTGGGTGAACCTTGTAATGGATACGCTGGCGGCTCTGGCGTTCGGCGGAGAACCTCCCCTTTCGCGCTTTATGCGTGAGAAGCCCAAACGCCGCAACGAGCCGATAATAAGCAAGGCTATGATGTCGGAGATTATCGTCGGAGCGGGCTGGACGTTCGCGCTGTCGCTGGCTATGCTGATACTCGGTTCGTTCCCGTCGGGAGACCCGGTAAGCAATCTCGAAAGCTG
>CANRIQ010000198.1 GCA_947630655.1 uncultured Clostridia bacterium
CGCGGACGGAAAATCGCCGTTCTGGGGGATATGCTGGAGCTTGGCGAGCATTCTGCTGACCTTCACGCGGGGCTTGTGGAGCTTTCCGACTGCGCGGATTTGTTTTTCCTGTACGGGCAGGAAATGAAGGCTTTGCGGGATGAATTTTCCCGTCGGGAAATTCCCGTTTTCCACAGCGAAAGCAAGTCGGAAATTACCGAAATGCTCTTAGAAAACGTGAGAGACGGAGATGTAATCCTGTTTAAAGGCAGCCGCGGCATGAAAATGGAAGAAATCGCTCAAAGGATCGGAGTGTGAATTATATGGCGGTTTGGACAAGCGTTTTTGCGGCGATAGCGGCGTTTGTGATAACGTGGCTGTTGGGGTTCTGGCTTATCCCGCTTTTGCACAAGCTGAAATACGGTCAGACAATCCTCGACATCGGTCCGAAATGGCACAAGGAGAAAAAACAAGGCACTCCGACCATGGGCGGAATTGCGTTTATTATCGCGGTGACGGCGTGCTTCGCTATCGGAATGGCGGTGCTTGGAGCAGTGGGCGAAGCCGACTGGTTCGGCGCGGATAAGTCCGAATTTATCAAGACTACGGCGGGGGCTGTAATGGCTTTGCTGTTCGGGTTTATGGGATTTCTGGACGATTATATAAAGGTTGCCAAAAAGCGCAACGAGGGGTTATCGCCGCTCCAGAAAATCATTTTTCAGGTGATGATAATCGCGGCGTATTTCGCAACGCTTTATGTCAGCGGCTTATCCCGCACTACAATCGTCTTTCCGGGCGGACTTCAGTGGAATATGGGGCTGTTTTATTACCCCGTCATGGGAGTCGGAATTTTGTACCTTGTAAACGCGGTAAATCTCACCGACGGCATTGACGGGCTCTGCGGCTCGGTAACGGTGGTTTACACGGCGGTTTTCGCGGTGATAGCGGGGCTTATCGGTATGCACGGAGAGCGACTTTTAGCGTTTTGCGCGGGCGGCGCGTGCGTGGGATTTCTGATGTGGAATTTCCCGCCCGCAAAGGTGTTTATGGGCGACACGGGCTCTATGTTTTTAGGCGGGATTGTGTGCGCTCTGGGAGTTGGGTGCGGCGTGGAGTTTCTGATGGTCATCGCCGCGATGATTTACGTTCTGGAAGCACTTTCGGTGGTCATTCAGTCGACGGTTTTCAAGATAACAAAACGCATTTACCACACAACCGAAGGCAAGCGTCTGTTTAAAATGACCCCAATTCACCACCACTTCGAGTTGTCGGGCTGGAGCGAGATAAAAATCGACGCGGTTTTCACCGCAGCAGCGGCAGGTTTCGGATTATTGGCGGCAATTTTGGCTTATAATATGTTCGGTTGATAGAAGTAAGAGGTTAGAAGTAAGATGTAAGAATAGAGGTAGGCAATATGCAGGCTCAACAGAATACCGCGCGGGGAAATCCGCAGGGGAGAACTCCCGCGCCCGGGAAAAATTCTCCCGAAAAAAGGAATAAAAAAGACCCGAACCGCGTTCGTATGTTCAATTTCACGGGGCGCGCGGACGTGCCGATGCTGATAATTACGCTGGTGCTTCTGGCGTTCGGGATAACCATGATGTTCAGCGCGGGTCACGCGTGGGCGTACCACGACAACGGAAACCCGTTCTACTATATTTCAAGGCAGCTTCCCGCGGCGGCGTTGGGGCTTGTCGGAATGTTTTTCATCACGTTTTTCGACTACAGAATTCTCCGCCACGAGTTTACGTTCGGCAAGAAAAAGCACCGCTTTACAATAGCGCATCTTATATTTGCGGCAATGCTGTTTTTAAACTTCCTGTGCATTCCGTTCGGCGTTTCCAACATCGAAAACGGACCGAAACGCTGGCTTAAAATTCCCGTTTTCGGAACGTTCCAGCCGTCGGACTTCCTGAAGGTCGCGCTGATAATCTTTTTGGCGTACTACATTCACAAAAACACCGACAACATCCGCCGTTTCTGGGTGGGAATGGGAAAACCCGCGCTGATTTTCCTGCTTATCGCGTTTATAATGGTCTACGGTCAGTCGCATTTGTCGGGAACTATCATCATTTTCCTGATTGCGGCGGTAATGCTGTTTGTGGGCGGCGTAAACATAAAGCCCGCGCTGTTCGTGTTGGCGTTTGCGGCGTTGGCGGTGCTTGTTGCAATTCAGCTTTCGGGATTTTCCTACTTTATGGACAGAATTAACTTTATGGACCCGCTGTCGGACATTCAGGGAAACTCCTACCAGAACTACGAAGCCGCTATCGCCATAGGCTCGGGCGGGCTGTGGGGCAAGGGCTTCGGGAATTCCTCGCAGAAGTACTATTATCTGCCCGAAGCGCAAAACGACTTTGTTTATGCAATTCTTGTCGAGGAATTCGGCTTGATTGGCGGGGCAATTGTCATCATTTTGTTTTTGTTTTTCATATTCAGAGGCTTTCAGATTGCAAGACTTGCGGAGGACAAATTCGGCTGCCTGCTGGCGACGGGAATTACGTTCCAGATAGGTTTTCAGGCGTTGCTGAATATCGCGGTAAATCTCTGCTGCGTGCCGAATACGGGCGTGTCGCTGCCGTTCTTCAGCTACGGCGGTACCGCGCTTATGGTTCAGCTCTGGGAAATGGGTCTGTTGCTGTCGGTTTCTAAGAGGGCAAAATTAAAATAACCCACCTTGTTTCTTATCTCTTACCTCTTACATCTTACTTCTGAAAAGTATCCAAATTTGATGATAAAGGATTGTGATTTGTTTGAAGGCTATTTTCGCCGCCGGGGGCACTGCCGGGCATATAAATCCCGCTTTGGCTATCGCCGATAAATTAAAGCAGGTTTTCCCCGAAACGGAGATACTGTTTATCGGCACTCCGAAGGGCATGGAAAACCGCCTTGTCACAAAGGCGGGGTACGATTTCCGCGGCGTTGAAATGGCGGGCTTTCAGAGGGGCGTGACCGTCGTAAACGCTTTCCGCAATGTGAAAGCCGCGTATTGCTATCTTGTATCGGCAAAGCTTGCGGTAAGAAAAATTCTCCGCGAATTCAAGCCCGATCTCGCAGTCGGCACGGGCGGCTACGTCACAGCGACGGTGCTGTCGCAGGCGGCGGCTATGGGAATAAAAACGGTTACTCACGAGAGCAATTCTTACCCCGGCATGGCGACAAAAATGCTGTCGGATAAGGTGGATAAGGTGCTGCTGGCGTCGGAGGACGCAAAAAAGTATCTGAAGCACACCGAACGGTGCGTTGTGACGGGAAATCCGCTTCGGACGAATATCCCGATTGAGGAACGCTCCGCCGCGCGGAAACGTCTCGGAATTTCGGACGAGTTTACGATTTTGTCGTTCGGGGGAAGCCTCGGCGCAAACAAAATTACCGAATCGGTAGCGCAGCTTATCGCCTGGGAGCAAAAAACGGGCGGTATAAATCACATTCA
>CANRIQ010000199.1 GCA_947630655.1 uncultured Clostridia bacterium
TATGCCGCACATGTCCTTGTCCTGCGTCATAGCGACGGTATTGCACAGCGCAATATCGACCAGCCCTCTTATGCTCAATTGTTCCTGCTTGTCGCCTTTTTTCTCGCAGGCGCGCCTTAAAAAGTCCGCAACGTCCTTGCCCGTCTTGCCGCTGAACGCGACATATTCGATATGTACCCCGTATCCGTCGGTTTTGTAACTTCCGCCGTCGTTGTTGTCAAGCAAACGGTTGCCAATCTTCGCGGCAAGCCTGCTTGACCAGTCCGAGGTGCTGAACTGCAAGTACTCAAGCGTTTCCTGCGGCTTTTTCTTCTCCATTTCCTCGAAGAATTCCCGCGACTTGTCGCAGTCGAGCCGCGCCAGCGTGTAGAACGCCTCCTCCTTGACCGCGCCTTTTTCGGTTTTGGTGAATTCTATCAGTTTGTCGGCATTGCTCACGTCGTGCCGCAGCGCGCGCACAAGCAGTTTTTTCGCATTTTTCTCAGCCAGCGGGATATTTTCAAGGTAAAAGTCGTTCGCTTTCTCTTTCCCAAGCGTATCTATAAGCGTAATGCGCCTAATCGTCTCCTTTTTGCCCTTAGGGTCGAAGCCTTTTTGGAGCAGCGGAACCATATCTTCTCCCATACCCTCGATTATCTCGTAAACCATATCCGCAAGGTCGGAATAAGACGCTCCCAAGCCCTTTACAAGCGCGGGTTTAACGCGGTAGTCCCTGAACAGCTCGGATTTTTCTTCGACAGCTTGCCGAACGATGTTATACTGCCCGCTTCCGGGCTTTGTGAGAGCGTTTATCAGCACGGACAGCTTAGAATACGGCGCGTTTGTTATCTGCGCCGAAAATTCCGCCGCGGGAATTTCTTCAAATTCCCCCTGAACGTCATATCCTGCCAGAGCAACCGTTACGGAATCCGTAAGCGTAAGCGCGTCAAGAAGCGTCCCCGATAAATCCTCGCATTTTCCCGAAACAAGGCTGTCTGAAAGCTCGTAAATCTTCCCGAAAACGGGAGATGCATTTTTAAGCGGCTCTATCGCGCCGACAGCTTTTTTCAGCCTGAAATTCTCCGAAAGCAGATTTGCTCCCGCAATCGCCGCCGAACGAAGCTGTTCGCGAAGCTCAAAAATAGGTGTAGTATCCATAATTTACCTCCTCAGTAAAGCAGTCTTACAACGGAATTTTCGCTGTCGGGGATAATGCAGAGCGGTTGTGCGGCAATTTTCCGTTCTTCGAGTCCGTAGAAAAATCCGCACAGCATAACGCCGTTTTTGAGGAATTTTTCCCCGGGCAGAGCCTCGATTTTGTCGGTTGTAGGCTCAAGCTCGGCAAAATCGCACAACTCGACCGTATCGCCGCCCTTTGTTTTAAGAACGGTTTTCCCGCCGATTTTCCCGATTTTTTCAAACGCTACAAGCTTGTAAATCACAGGGCTTTGCATGGCGTTTTGCAGGAAATTGCGAATGTTCTTTATCTCGTCCTTTACGGAATTTGCTGCAAACGAGCGCAGCTTTTTGAAATCGTCATCGCAAAGCTCGGTAAATTCCGCATTGTCCCACCGCACGCGTACATTCCCGTCGCCGGGGTAGACCGCCATTGACGGCACATTTACCGCCCCGAACACCGAATCGTCCGCCTTGACGTGCTTCAGCGATTTCAGCGGTCGGAAATTCTTCGTCTGAAAAATTTTCCCGTTTTTAAGGTCAACCCAAATTCCCGTGTCGATAAATTCCTTCCTTGCCTCGTCATATGCCACATTAAACGACAACTGTGTAAGCCGCGCGTCCTTTTCGCACTTTCCGACAGCCTCCAGCTCGGTAAGCTTCCAGTTCCCGCCAAGCTCCTCGTAAAGGGGAGTATCGTCCGCAGCGGGGTCGTCGTTTTCGATTTTTTCGGTGATGTATTTCCGCGATTTTTTGATAAGCGAATTCAGCTTTTCAAGCACGTCGATGGCGTTGTCGTAATGCTGTTCAAGGTTATCCTTCTGATACTCGGTAATTTCGATAATAAGACGGTTAAACAGCCTTTGAATGCCGATAAGATAATAATCGCCGAATTGCTTTGAAAGCTCCTGATAATTCGACAGCGAAGCCCCGCCCATAGTCCCCAGACCCGCCGAGATAAGCTCTTTTACGGCTTTTTCGCACAGCTCCAGACCCTCGAGCTGCTTTTTCAGCTTCTTGATTTTCGCGGAGTTTGCGGTCTTTTTCGCGGAAGCCTTTTTCTTTTCGGCTTTTTCAGCGTCCTCGGGAGCTGTTTCCCCGGTGTTTGCAGCTTTAGCGGATTTTGCGGCAAGCTTTGCCCGCTTTGACGCAATATCCTCGGGAATTTCGCACACCTCAAAGGTCTTGTCTGACATCATCTCGTACATAAGCCCCAGAGAGTGCTTGCAGGGAAACTGCCTGCTCGGACATGAGCAGCGGAAAACGGGGTGATTTTCGTCTATGTAGTCCGCGGATGTGATGTAAGGATTTTTGCCGCTGCCCTTGCATTCGCCCATAAAAAAGGTGTCGTCCGCCGAGCGGTAAAGCTTTACAAACCCGCCAGAATTCGCGATTTTTTTGCCGTTGGACGCTGCCGCTGGGTTCGGTGCAAGCGACAAAATAAGCTGTTCCGTAATGTTTTTCATCGTGATTTTCTCCTTTGATAGTTTGTAATAAAAAGTGCTGAGTTCATTATACAACATTTTTGCGAATATTTCAATAGCTTTCAGAAAAATACTTGCAATCAGACGGAAAAAGTTGTATAATGTATTTGAAAATAACGCTTAAAGCGATTTTGGAGGAAATTATGCAAACTGTAATCATTGTTCTGGACTCCGCGAAAATGCAAAATCCCGATTTGGATATAATTTACGATTTGCCCGACCGTATCGACGAATTTACCAACCATGCGGTTTATGACAACGGCTACGACTATCTTTCGGAAACGAAAATCGGAATATGGCTGGAAACCGACAACGCCTCTGCAAATCTTGAAAAGATTATTGAGCTTCTGAAATCTGAAAAATTTTCGGATAACGACCTTTCGGCAAGCGCGGAAATTTACATCTCCGAAGACGAATGTGCAAAGCTTGAAAATTCCCGAAAAACATACCCTTTGTGAACCTTGAGCCCCAATACATAAAATCCGCTCGAATCTCTCCGAGCGGATTTGTTATTTCGGCTTGTATTTTTCCATAATTTTCAAAGCAGTTCTAATCCCGTCCACCGCCGCGGACATTATCCCGCCTGCGTAACCCGCGCCCTCGCCGCAGGGGTAGAGGTTATCGGCATATGTTGTCACAAATTCCCCGTTTCTGGGAATTCTGACGGGGGAGGAGGAGCGCGTTTCTATCGCGGTAAGAACGCTGTCGTTGTCGGAAAATCCGCGAATCTGACGCTCAAAATTTCTTATTCCCGCAGA
>CANRIQ010000200.1 GCA_947630655.1 uncultured Clostridia bacterium
TTCCAGGTGATGATGGGAGAGGCTTTTTTCTATTAATTCAAGCGTTTCTTTAGTAAAATTCTGTTTATCAGCGTGTCTGCGGTGTTGTCGTTATCCTCGTGGACAACAAGCCCCGCGGGTTTATCCGCAAGCAGGATATTTTCGTCCTCGTAAATTACACAAACCTCGGGCTTTATTTCCCTGAAATCGTTTTCACGGGCAACAGGCTTTTTTGAAAGAAGCTCCTCGGACAGGTAAAACCGAAACACGTCGCCCTCTTTCAGGATAACATTCGGCTCGGTTTTCGCGCCGTTAAGCTTAATGCGCTTTTTCCGCATAAGCTTATTGACAAGCGAGGACTTAAGATTTGGATATGCTTTTGATAAAAATCTGTCGGCGCGCTGTCCCGCGTCGTTTTTTCCGACGATAACCTCGGTCATAATTGCTCCTGTGTTTGTTCAGCCTTCTTTTTCGGGCAGATTTTCCTTATATAAACAGCGTACAGCGAAAGCGAAATTATCCCCGCAGTAGTCCAGCCCACGGGCCACGAAAGCCAAATTCCCGTTGCACCGAAATGGGGCTTTAGGATAAATGCGAACGCCACTCTTAAAATCAGATCGCTGAACGTCGTCACCATAAACGCCACAACGCGCCGCCCTCCGCGCAAAATCGCGTCCGCCGCAAGTTTCAGCCCGACAGCGGCATAAAACGGCGACACAACCGTTAAAAAATGCACTCCCGCTTCCGCCGCAGCGGCGGTGTTTGCATTGGTTTTATCCATAAACAGGTAAATCAGATTTTCCGCAAAAATGTGGTAAAGAATAGAAAACATTGCCGCAATTATAAGCGTCACAAGGCTTCCGACATAAAATCCCTTTTTCACGCGGGGATACTCCTTCGCGCCGATATTCTGCGCCGCAAAGCTGGAAATCGAGTTCCCGACCGTCGAACAGCAGGTTACCGCGAAGGTGTTAAGCTTTATCGCCGAAGCATACCCCGCCACAACGTCCGTTCCGCAGCTGTTGACAAGGCTTTGAATGAAAAGCTGTCCGACCGACACAAAGCTCTGCTGGAAAATGCTGGGAATAGAAAGAGACGCGATTTTTCCAAGAGTTTTCCACTCGAAAAGCTTGTATTTTTCGCTCGGGATCTCCCCTACCCTGTGGAGAAGTACGATAAACGCCAGCACCGAGCAAATCCCCTGGCAGATAAAGGTTGCCCACGCCGCGCCCGCAACTCCCATTTTGAAAACTGCGACAAACAGCAAATCCATCGCGATATTCCCGAGCGACGAGCCGATAAGAAAATACAGCGGCGTTTTGCTGTCGCCCAGAGCCGTGAAAATTCCCGTGCAGATGTTGTACACGAACAGAAAAACCAGCCCGAGGACGTAGATATTAAGATACGTTTTCGAGTCGGAGAAAATCGACGCGTCCGTGCCGAGTAAATTCAAAAACAGCCCGCTTGTGAAGATGCCGACCGCCGTCAGCAACGCCGCTAAGGAAAACGTGGAAATTACCGACGTGTAAACCGCCGTTTTCATTCCTTTGTAATCCTTCGCCCCGAAAAGCGTTGAAATCACCACCGAACAGCCGATGTTCATTCCCGTGCCGATTGCAAGGAAAATCATCGTGATGGGGTAAGACGCGCCGATCGCGGCAAGGGCGTCGTTGTTTATAAATCTTCCCGCGATTATGCTGTCGGAGATGTTGTACATCTGCTGAAATATAACGCTTATCAGCAGAGGTATCGAAAATTTAATCAAAATCGGCGTTACCGCGCCGCGGGTCATATCTTTAACCAATGTTCCACACTTTCGTCGTTATTTCTTTAATTTAGCTTCCGCCTTAAGACGCAGGTCGCGTTCGAGAATTACCTTTCTTATGCGGATATTTTTGGGAGTAACCTCCACCAACTCGTCATCCTGAATAAATTCAAGGCTTTCCTCAAGGGACATCTGCTTATACGGAATAAGCCTTAAAGCCTCGTCCGAACCCGACGCGCGCATATTTGTAAGGTGCTTTTTCTTGCAGACATTTACGACAATATCCCCCGCCTTTGGCGACACGCCGACAATCATGCCTTCGTACACGGGCGTTCCCGCGTCGATAAAGAGCGTTCCTCTGTCCTGCGCGTTGAAAAGACCGTAGGCTACCGCAGTTCCCGTTTCCCACGCCACAAGAGAGCCCTCTGTTCTTCTCGGAATATCGCCGTAATACGGCTTGTAGCTGTCAAAAACGGAGTTCATAACGCCCTCGCCTTTAGTGTCGGTGAGAAACTCGCTTCTGTAGCCGAAAAGCCCTCTTGACGGGATCAGATATTCAAGCCTTGTGCGGTTTCCCACGGGGTGCATTTCGACAAGCTCGCCCTTGCGCTGACCCATTTTCTCCATAACGGAGCCCACAGCCGTCTCGGGAACGTCGATTACAAGGCGTTCTACGGGTTCGCATTTTACGCCGTCAATTTCCTTATAAAGCACTCTCGGCGTTGACACCGAAAGCTCGTAGCCCTCGCGGCGCATAGTTTCAATAAGAATGGAAAGGTGCATTTCGCCGCGTCCCGCAACGTTCATAGCGTCGGTGGTATCGCTGTCGGTAACCCTCAGCGACACATCCTTAAGCGTTTCCTTCATAAGCCTGTCGCGGATTTGCCTTGAGGTTACAAACTTGCCCTCTCTTCCCGCAAACGGGGAGTCGTTGACAGAAAAGGTCATTTCCACGGTAGGCTCGGAGATTTTCACAAACGGCAGCGGCTCGGGATTGCCTGCCGCGCAGATAGTTTCCCCTATGGTTACATTCTCAATGCCCGAAAGCGCGACAATATCCCCCACCTTTGCTTCCTCGACGGGAACCTTTGAAAGCCCCTCGTACTGATTGAGGGAAACAACCTTTGCCTTGTATGGAGCGGTGCGGTTGTGATAATCGCACACCACAACCTCCTGATTTTGCTTTATAACGCCGCGTTCAACGCGTCCTACGGCAATTCTTCCGACATAGTCGTTATAGTCAATCGACGATACCAAAAGCTGCAAATCGCCCGTTTCATCGCCCTCGGGCGGGTCGATATGCTCGATAATCTTCTCGAAAAGCGGCTTGAAATCCGTTCCCATTTCATCGGGGTTGTAGGACGAACAGCCAAGTCTGCCCGAGCAGAAAACCACGGGACTGTCAAGCTGTTCTTCGGTAGCGTCAAGATCTAAAAGCAGCTCTAAAACCTCGTCTACAACCTCGTGATTTCGCGCGTCGGGACGGTCGGTCTTGTTCACCACAACTATTATTTTATGCCCGAGTTCAAGTGCCTTCTGAAGAACAAACCTCGTCTGGGGCATAGTTCCCTCAAAGCTGTCCACCAGCAGCAAAACGCCGTTTACCATTTTGAGAATACGCTCCACCTCGCCCGAAAAATC
>CANRIQ010000201.1 GCA_947630655.1 uncultured Clostridia bacterium
GTCCACCCCACCCACCGCGTCAAACCGCAGAAAACCGTCCTCGGTGACATCGGTTATCATAAAACCGACCTCGTCCATGTGCGCGGCGAACATTATCTTGTTTTTCGGAGAGCGTTTTCCCTTTTTAAATACAATCAGATTGCCGAGCTTGTCCGTAAAAACCTCGTCTGCCCTGATGTTTTGCTCAATAAACCCGCGAACCCGCCGTTCATCGCCCGACGCGCCGTTTATCATGCACAATTCCCGCAGCTTGTCAACCATTTCCGACACCTCCCGAAGCATACTCGCAGATAAGCCGCGCCGCCGCGTGAATATCGTTTAAATCGACAGTTTCCGCCGAAGTGTGCATATACCTTATCGGGAACGACAGCGTACAGCATCTTACACCCCGTCCGACAACGCCCACAGCGTCCGCGTTCGTCCCCGTCGAGGACGGCATTACCTCGCAGGTGAACGGAATTTCGCATTTTTGCGCAAGCTCCCGCAGACCCTCCGACATTTCACGGTCGAGAGCCGCCGAAAACCCTATCATAACGCCGCTTTTAAGCTTCGCGGTATCTTTTGCCGCGCTGTCGGGCGTTCTCCCGAACGAAACATCAACAATTAACGCCTCATCGGGCATTATCCGAAACGCCGCCTGTTTCGCGCCGCGTTCCCCGGTCTCCTCCTGAGCCGAAAAGCAAACCGCGAGATTATACGCGGGCTTCCTGCCTTTAAGCATATCCAGAGCCGCCAGAATTGCGCAGACTCCCGCGCGGTCGTCGACTGCCGCCGCCGAACACACATCGCCGCAAAGCTCCCTGAAATGATGATCCACCGTCACCCTGTCCCCGAGCGATACAATCTTCGAGACCTGCTCTTTCGTCATTCCCGCATCGATTGAAATATCGGAAATTTCGGGTGCGCCGTGATCTTTTTTGACATGCGGAGGAAGCGTTGAAACAACGCCTTTGATATCGGTCTTCCCGTGAACGGTAACCGCCCTTGCCGGAAGCGTCCTCACATCGGGAGAACCGCACGCACCCACCCCGATAAACCCCTGTTCATCGATATAGGTAACGATTAAGCCCACCCTGTCGATATGAGCGTCCAGCATAAGCGTTTTCACGCCCGAAACGCCCGATTTTACAAAACCTGTGACATTTCCGAATTTGTCAACTTCGACATTTTCGGCGTACTTTGACAGAAGCTCCGCTGCCTTTTTCGACGCGGAAAGCTCGTCTCCCGAAACGCCGTCCTCCGCACAGAGAGTTTTCAAAACCGACTTTATCCCGTTTATATCCACACATCATCAACCTTTAAGAAAATCGTTTTTCGGCACGGAAACATTGAATTTATGTCCCTTGAAGTTCAGTATTTCAAGCTTGTACTGCAACAGCTCAACGGGCAAATTCAGCGTCGCCGCGATATTATCCGCGCTGTTTTCGCCCGAGGCAGCGTCAAAAAAATCCTCGTCCGAAATCAGAATTTCCGCCGCAAACAAATTCGCCTCACGCTCGGTGCGGTTGTTCCCGAGAAAAAGCGTAGATTCCCGTATACCGCCGCCCGACAGCTCCCTGTGAAGCATATCGTGCCCAAGCTCGTGAGCGCACACCACCGCCTGCAAAACCCTGTCCAGCGACTCGTTTATCACGATATATCTGCACCCGTTTTCGCAGATGTAAAAGCCCTTAAGCGACCCCAGCCCGCGAAACCACACCCTTGCCCCCGCGTTTTCCGCGGTCTCGAAAACATCGCTCCCGCCGAACCGCGAAAGCGTATTATCCGCGGCGTCTATTATATGGCGCATTATTTTCCGCTTCTGGAATCCTCGTAAATTTCGGAAAGGCAGCGCATAAGGCTTTCCTTATCCTCGTCGGTAAGAGAATTTCCCGCAAAAAGCCCGTGCGACTTTGCAAGAAACTTCACAGCGTCCCCCGTTTCCGCGCCGCGCGCCGCAAGCTTTCTTATAAGAGCCTCTTCGGATGTTAAGCGGATTTCCTGCTTGTCGTCGGTCAGAAAATCAACGCTTACATCAAGCTCCTTTGCAATCCTTTCAAGAATATTTTTTCTGGGCTTGCGCGTACCGCTCATATAATACGCGAAGGCGCGGTATGTAACGCCGATTTTATCAGCGAAATCAACGCGTCTGATATGACGGCGGGCGAGCATAATATCCATTTTCTCGATTATAGTCATAAAATACCTCCACATCCGCTCTTTTCATCAAAGAGCATTCACTATATATTATAGCAATGAACTTGAACTTTGTCAAGAGGGTTTGCAAGAAATTTTTTCAAGAAAAAATTCATAAAATGTGAATAATATTCTGAAAAGTGAATAAAAATGCTTGACATTTTTGCTAAACGGTGTATAATTATATTGTAAATTTATTTTAACAAAGGAGATTTTTGTTATGGCAAAGGAAATCAAAAAGATCATTCTGGCATATTCGGGCGGTCTGGATACATCTATTATTATTCCGTGGCTGCACGAAAACTACCCCGGAAGCGAGGTTATCTGCGTTGCGGGAAACGTCGGGCAGGACGCGGAGCTTGAGGGTCTGGAGGAGCGCGCAAAGAAAACGGGCGCGTCCAAGCTCTATATCGAGGATATTCAGGACGAATTTGTGAACGATTTCGTATTCCCGACGCTGAAGGCGGGCGCGAAATACGAGGGCTATCTGCTCGGAACGTCGTTTGCGCGTCCTCCTATCGCAAAAAGGCTGGTTGAAATTGCCAAAAAGGAAAACGCGGACGCTATCTGCCACGGCTGCACCGGCAAGGGCAACGACCAGGTGCGCTTTGAGCTTACGATAAAGGCTCTCGCGCCCAATTTGGAGATAATCGCTCCGTGGAGAATATGGAACCTGCGTTCGAGAGATCAGGAAATAGATTACGCCGAGGCGCATAATGTTCCGATTAAAATCACCCGCGAGACCAACTATTCCAAGGATATGAACCTGTGGCACCTGTCTCACGAGGGTCTTGACCTTGAAGACCCCGCTAACGAGCCGCAGTACAACAAGCCCGGCTTCCTCGAGCTCGGCGTTTCGCCCGAGCAGGCTCCCGACAAGCCCACCTATATCACCATTCACTTTGAAAAGGGCGTTCCGACCGCGCTTAACGGCGAGAAGATGGACGGCGTGAAGCTTATCAAGACGCTGAATAAAATCGGCGGCGAAAACGGCATCGGGCTTTTCGATGTTGTTGAAAACAGACTTGTCGGAATGAAGTCAAGGGGTGTTTACGAGACCCCCGGCGGCACAATTCTCTACCACGCTCACGAGGTTCTTGAAACCATCTGCCTTGATAAGGAAACCCAGCACTATAAATACGGTCTTGCGCAGAAATACGCGGATCTGGTTTACAACGGGCAGTGGTACACTC
>CANRIQ010000202.1 GCA_947630655.1 uncultured Clostridia bacterium
GGTTAGAGCGGAATGGTGAGCTGACGGGGCAAAAACGCTCTTGTTATGCGCGGAAGCGGGCGGGGTGAGCTGCCGGAAATGCTGAAATTCCCCACAGAGCCGAGGCTAGAGCGGAATGGCTGACTGCGGAACTAATGCTGAAATTCTCGCGGAGCGGGGTTTAAGATGTCGAATGAAAGGAAAATGCTATGAAATGTTCAAAATGCGGATGCAGGGAAATAATTGCCGAAAACGGGGAATATAAATGCGCGGAATGCGGGAAAAGCGTCCTGACCCCGGGAGATAAATACGCAAAAGCCGCGGTAAGCGTTCGGTTTACGTTCAGAAATATCATCGGAAGGCATTTCATACTTTTAGCCGAACGCGGCGACCCGTACAGGCTTACTGTTGACTGTCCGCAGACTATGCCCGAGGAATTCATCCGCAAAATGACCGCGGGCGAATGGAACAGATTTATTGACAAGCTGTTTTGCAAGGCGTTTCTCCACGAATGGGAAAACGGTCCGCAGCCGCTTTCCGAGAATAGCTGGGACATCACCATAGGCTTTGAATTCGACGGGAAAACGGAGGTTTTCACACGCTGCGGAAACAGCGATTTCCCGCCGTACTGGAAGGAGCTTATGAGCGCGGTGCGGCCGCTGTTTAAAGAAGCGGGACTGAAATTCTGAAATTAGAAAAAGAAGGTAATTTAGTTGACTCAATACGAAAAAATGATAAACACGCCGATCTCAAAGCTGATTTTGACGCTTTCCGTGCCGACGATTTTGTCAATGCTGGTCACAAACATCTACAACCTTGTGGATACCGCGTTTGTGGGAAAGCTCGGAAACAGTGCGAGCGGAGCGGTGGGCGTGGTTTTCGGGTTTATGGCGATAATACAGGCGTTCGGGTTTATGTTCGGGCAGGGCACGGGCAGCATTATCTCCCGCGCGCTTGGTCACAAGGACAACAAATCCGCTTCGGAACACGCGTCGCTGGGCTTCGTATCATCGTTTCTGGGAGGACTGCTGATAACAATAGTCGGGTTTTTGTTCCTGGACGACATTGTTATGCTTCTCGGGAGTACGGAAACCATTGCCCCGTATGCGGAGATTTATATAACCTACATCCTGTTTGCAGCACCGTTTATGAGCTCCTGCCTTACGCTTAACAATATCCTCCGCTACGAGGGGAGGGCCTATCTCGGAATGATAGGGCTTATGACGGGCGCGGTGCTGAATATCGTCGGAGACCCTATTTTTATGTTCGCGCTGAAAATGGATATAGCGGGCGCGGGGCTTTCGACTGCGTTGTCGCAAATTATAAGCTGGTGTATTCTGGTAGCGATGTTTTTAAGCGGAAAAACCGACTCGAAGCTGTCGTTTTCGCACCTCAAAAACGGGACGGCGAAAATGCTGTTCAATATCATGTCAACGGGCTTCCCGAGCCTTTTGCGGCAGGGACTCAACAGCCTTACAACGGTGCTTTTAAACGCCTGCTGCGCGGTATACGGGGACGCCGCTGTCGCCGCGATGAGTATTGTGACAAGGATTATTTTCTTCGCATTCTCGATAGCTCTCGGCATAGGGCAGGGTTTTCAGCCTGTCGCGGGGTTCAACTACGGCGCGGGGAAATATGCAAGGCTTAAAAAGGCGTTTTTCTTTACGCTTGCCGCCGCGGAGAGCATTATAATAATCGGCTGTGCGGTGCTTATTATTTTCTCGGGAGGTCTTATCGGGATTTTCCGAGACGATGCGCAGGTTATCGAAATAGGCGTGAGGGCGTTGAGGCTACAGGCGTTGTCGCAGCTTGTGCTGCCGGTATGTATGTCGATTGAGATGCTGTTTCAGAGTACGGGAAAGCGGTTGGGAGCGTCTATTCTCTCGTCGCTGCGAAGCGGAGTGCTGTTTATCCCCGCGCTGCTGATTTTGTCCAACATTCGCGGTTTGGCGGGAATTCAGGAGGCGCAGCCGTTGTCGCTGCTGATTTCGTTCCCGATTTCCGTGCCGTTCGGGATAATGTTCTTTAAAAAGCTGCCGAAAGAGGACGAAAATCAAGGTTGACAACCTTTATCCTTTGTGACAATCAAAAAAAATCCGCCGTCAGGCGGATACCATATACTGTTTACTGTTCACTATTCACTGTAAACTGAAAAAAGCTCCCGAAAGGGAGCTTTTTTCACTACAGGCTTGCTATGCCGCATTCTAAGGTTACCTTTCCGTCCTGATAAAGCTTGCCGAAATTCTCGGTAATGCGCTCGCAGACCATGTTGCAATTCTCGGTTGTAACGTCCATGAGAATAACAATGACCTGCCGCCCGGAATAGCGGGTTGAAATATCCGAACGCCGCAGACATGTGAAAATTGCCTGCTCGAGAAGCCCTACCGCCTGCTCGAGCTCCTCTTCCTCGGGCTCGCCGCCATCTGCGCCGTTTATCGTGAACAAAAGTATCTGAACGTCCTTGTGTCCGCGCTCTACAAAACGGCGAATGAAGTTGTAGACATGGTGGAAGCTGTCAAATTCGAGCTGATACGTGCCGTTGCCGACGTCCTCGCGGTTCATAAGCTCCCGGAGATATTTTATGTCGATAATATGCCCGCTGCGCCCCGATTCTGCGGCAAGACGGTCGCTGAAGAAATGATAGGAATTTTTGCCGTTCTGCTTGACGTAATAAAGAGCCTTATCCGCAGAATTGTACAGCGACGCGAAATCCGTCCCGTCATCGGGGGTCTTTGCTATGCCGATTGACACGGAGGTGTCGGTTTCAAAACCGCATTCTCCGATTTTGCGGCAAATATCGCTGATAATATCCGCGGCGCGGCGGCTAAGCTCGGAATTCGGCACCGCGCCCTTTACAAACACGACAAACTCGTCGCCGCCTATTCTGCACAAAACATCGCCCTCGGCGGAATACTCCCGCAGGGTGTCCGCGAACATCTTAAGCGTTTTATCGCCCGCGATATGACCGTAATTGTCATTGATAAGCTTGAAGTTGTCCATATCAATCATCATGACCGCGCCGCCCGTGCCGCTCTGAAGCATGGAATTTACGGCGTCCTCGGTGTATTCGCGGTTCCACAGCCCCGTGAGAGCGTCGCGCCCCGTGCGGCTCTTGATATCGGACACCTCGCGGATTTTCTGTTCGAGCCTGTTTGCAAGACCGCGCCTCAGCTCGTCAAGCTCGAGAATTCTGCCTATTCTGTGAAGCATTACGGCAGGCACAAAGGGCTTTGCGATAAAATCTATCGCGCCCTCTTTAAAGCACCGCGCCTCGGTCTCGGAATCGGTGTCGCCCGTAAGAAAAATCACGGGAATGTCCTTGCATCTGTCCATCTGACGAATTCTGCGCATAA
>CANRIQ010000203.1 GCA_947630655.1 uncultured Clostridia bacterium
TGCCTGCGCGTCGCCGAGGTTTGAACAGGAACCCACCTCAAAGTATTTTTTCTGTCTCGGGCTCCACGCCTCGACGTCAAGGCTCTTTACCTTCAGATCTGCAAGGTCGCCCGAGCAGCATTCCAGCGTTCTTACGGGAATATCCAACGAACGGAACATATCCACCGTGTTCTGCCAGAGCTTATTAAACCACATCGGCGACTCCTCGGGCTTGCAGACTACGATCATTTCCTGCTTTTCAAACTGGTGAATTCTGTAAACGCCGCGCTCCTCCTTTCCGTGCGCGCCCTTTTCCTTGCGGAAGCACGGAGAGTAGCTTGTAAGCGTATAAGGCAGCTTTTCTTCATCGATAATAGTATCGATAAATCTGCCTATCATCGAATGCTCGGAAGTTCCGATAAGATACAGATCCTCGCCTTCGATTTTATACATCATATCGTCCATTTCGGCGAAGCTCATAACGCCCGTTACAACGTTTGAACGAATCATAAACGGAGGCACGCAGTAGGTAAATCCTCTGTCTATCATAAAATCTCTCGCATACGAAAGCACCGCGGAATGAAGTCTTGCAATATCCCCCGTGAGGTAATAAAAGCCGTTTCCCGCGACCTTTCTTGCGGAGTCGAGATCGATGCCGTTCAGGCGTTCCATAATATCGGTGTGATACGGAATTTCAAAATCGGGGACTTTGGGCTCTCCGAAACGCTCAATCTCGACGTTCTCGCTGTCGTCCTTTCCTATAGGCACGGACGGGTCGATAATATTCGGGATAGTCATCATAATTTTGGTGATTTTTTCCGAAAGCTCGGTCTGTTTTGCCTCAAGCTCCTTTTGTTCCGCGTCAAACTCGGCAATTTTCGCCTTTGACTTTTCGACCTCCTCGGTCATGCCCTTAGCCGCAAAGCCGCCGATTTCCTTAGAAATGCGGTTTCTGTCGGCTCTTAACTGCTCCATAGCCTGAATGGTCTTGCGGTTTTCCGCGTCAAGCGCGATAACCTCGTCAACCAGCGGGAGCTTCTGATCCTGGAACTTCTTTTTAATGTTCTCCTTGACCGCGTCGGGGTTCTCTCTTAAAAATTTAATGTCAATCATTTTTCTCTCTCCTGTAATTTAATTTTCTTGGAAATGCCCGAGAATATCCTCAAGCTGTTCCTTGTTATTAAAGCTTATTTGCAGCACGCTGCCCTTTTTGCCCTCGGAAATGCGAACCTTTGTCCCAAGTTGTTCCGCAAGGCTCGCTTCAACCTCGGTGTAGTAACTAAGCCGGGGTTTTATCGCGCGGGAGTTTTTATCCTCACCCTCGCGTTCCGCTTCGCGCTTTGCAATTGTCTCCACCTGCCGCACCGAAAGCTCACCTTGTGCGGCGCGGTTTGCAAGCTCCACCATAAGAGCCTCGTCCTTGACCTTTTTAAGAGCCTTGCAATGCCCCGCCGACAGGCTTCCGTTCTTAAGAAGCTCCTGCACCGCGTTCGGCAACGCCAGAAGCCCCAGGCTGTTTGCAATCGACGAGCGCGCCTTCCCTAAAGCCTTTGCAAGCTTATCCTGCGTGAGATCCGACTTTTCGAGAATTTCCTTATACCCGAGAGCCTCTTCAATGGGGTTTAAATTCTCGCGCTGAAGATTTTCAATCATAGCTATCTGCATAGCCTGCTCTTCGGTCAGATCATCGCGTATCTGCGCGGGAATTTCCGAAAGCCCCGCCATTTTCGCGGCTCTCCAGCGGCGTTCTCCCGCGACAATCTGATAATTCCCGTTCGGCAGCGACCGCACCAGAAGCGGCTGTAAAACGCCGTGCTCGGTAATGGAATCCGCAAGCTGCCGCAAAGCCTCGTTATCAAAATTCTTTCTCGGCTGATTTTTATTCGGCTCAATCTCGCTTATCCTGAGCGTCTGCGCGCCCTCGCCGCCAAAGCTGCCGTTGTCCATAAACAGCTCGCTGAAGCTGCTTTCAGTTTTTCTTCCCATGTGTTTTCTCCATTTCACGGCATCTCGCCAGCACTTCCTTTGAAAGCTTTATGTAAGCCTCCGTGCCCTTTGAACTTTTGTCGTATACAATAACGGGTTCTCCATGGCTTTGAGCCTCGGAAATCTTGACGTTGCGCGGAATTTCCGTCTTGAAAATTGCCTTTTTGTCAAACGCGCTTTTAATGTCGTTTTTAATCTCGTTTCCCGAAAGCAGGCGTTTGTCAACCATTGTAAACACAATTCCCATAATATTAAGCTCGCGGTTGTACTTCTGCTTGACGTTTTTAATGCTGTACATAAGCTGCGCCAAGCCCTCCCGCGCGAAGTGTTCGCACACCATGGGAACTATTATCGTATCGCACGCGGTAAGCGCGTTTACCGCAAGCACTCCAAGCGACGGCAGCGAATCTATTATCACGATATCGTACTCGTCGCGTATCTGAAGCACCGCCTTCCTGAGCTGGAAATTCTTCTGCTCCATATTCGTAAGAACCGGCTCTGCGTCGCTCAGCTTCGTATCCGCGGGCATAATCGAGATGTTTTTGTATCTCGTTTTCACAACCGCCTCCTGCGGGCGGCATTTTCCCGTAACCACATCGTAGGTGGTTTTTTCAAGCGTTTTCTTCTTTATTCCGAACCCCGTGGTGGAGTTTCCCTGCGGGTCAAAATCGATAATCAGCACCCTTTTCCCAAGCGCGCCGAGCCCCGCCGCGACGTTCACGGCGGTGGTGGTTTTGCCGACTCCGCCCTTCTGGTTTACAACTCCTATAACTATTCCCAAGGTTTATCCTCCTTTTTCGGGCAAAATGATTGATAAAAATTTAACAGTTATTCAATTACCGACTAAATTCATACCTTATTTATATTATAACACAACTTTTCGGAAAAATAAACCCCTTATTACAAAAAATGTTCCACGTGGAACAATTTTCGTCGTTTTGAACGAAAAACGTCCCCGCGGAACACAATTTTATGTTATCGGAAACCTTATTGTATATTCGTAATAATTTTCTGAACGCTCGGTGGAAAGCTCGCACGGGATATTGTCGTCCTTAATCCGCTTTAAAAGCGCGTTAAGCGAATTTATGTAAATCCTCGGCGGAGCGGCGATTTTAAACTGTTTTTTCTTAAGCGGTTTAGGCTTTTGCGAGCCCTCAAGCGTTTTGTTTACAAGCTGCTCGGTCTGCTCAAGGTTCAAATTCCCGCGGATAACCTTTTCAATCACGCCCATGCGAACCGCGGGAATGTCAATTCTTATCAACGCCCTCGCCTGCCGTTCGGAGAGATTTCCCGTGACAAGCATTCTCCGTTCCGCGCCCGAAAACCGCAAAAGCCGCAGCTTGTTTGCTATAGTAGA
>CANRIQ010000204.1 GCA_947630655.1 uncultured Clostridia bacterium
GGTCTTCATCTTGTCCTCCGCGAGATTTGCAAGCTTTCCGCCGCGCACAGGCTCCATAACCCACACGGGAATGCCAAGCTCGGTGAAATATTTTATCTTCTGCTCCGCGCCCTGAAATCCCCAGTCAAGCCAGTTTACCTGCAATTGCCCAAACTCCATAAACTCGGCGTATTTATCAAGGAAACGGCGCAGCGTCTGCATTCCGCCGTGACCCGAAAAGCCGAGATGACGAATTCTGCCGTTCTTTTTCTGCTCGATAAGATAATCGAAAATGCCGAATTTCGGATCGAGATAGCCGTCGATATTCAGCTCGCAGACATTATGGAAAAGATAAAAATCGAAGTACTCCACGCCGCATTTTTTAAGCTGCTCCTCGAAAATTTCGCGTACCTTGTCCATATTCGCAAGGTCGTACCCGGGGAACTTGTTTGCAAGGTAAAATTTCTCTCTCGGGTAGTTTTTAAGAGCGTTTCCGATCGCAATTTCCGAATTCCCCGCATGATAACCCCACGCGGTGTCGAAATAATTCACCCCGTGCGAAAATGCGTAATCTGTCATCTCGTCAACGCGCTTCTGATCGGGGCGGCTGTCGTCGCCGTCGATAACGGGCAGACGCATGCACCCCATTCCCAGTGCCGAAAGCTTCATTCCCTGAAAATCCGAATAAATCATAGTGTCCCTCTCCTTTTTATGCTTTATAATTTAGGCTGAACGAATATCCGCAAGAACACCCGCTCGGCTTTCTTCTTGACGCTAAAACCTTCCTCGCAAGCGGCGACGCCAGAACCTGCGCCACCGTGCGCTTTCCGTCGCCCACGGTCTTGTATTTTTTCTTGTAATGCCTGTCGGTGCGGGCTTTCATCTCCTCGCGGCGTTTTTCGCACTCATAGCGTTTCGCTTTGGCAAGCTCTCTGTCAAACTTGTTGCATTCCGCCGCCGTCGGCAGGCTCTGATAGCTTGCCGTCCGCATATAATCGCGGATTTCACGGTCAAGCGACGAATTCAGCGCGGCAATCGCATTCCCGTCGCCGCCGTTCCGCACAGCCTTCCGATACTCCGCCAGAGCCGTCAGCGCGTTCGACAGCCGCATGGAATTCACCTCGTCGCGCGTTCGGCAGCTGTTAAGCGTGCACTTGAACATTCTCCGCGCGCTTTCCATTTCCCGGAACTTCGAGTACTCGTCGGGGTCCTTTGCGGCAAGATACTGCTGCTCCGACGGCGACAGCGTAAGCCCGCGGTACATCTTGCTTTTTATGCCCAAAAGCTGCCCGTCCCGTGACTTATCGTACTCCTTTTCGGCGAACATTCGATCAATTTTCTCCATCTGCTCCCTCACCATCTCGGCAAGGGTCTTTTCCTTCGGCTTTTCAGCAGCTTTTTCGGTAGTTTTTCCGCTCTGTTCGGTGAATTTGTCTTCCGCGACAGCTTCACCGGCTTTGGAATTTTCGGCAACCTTTTCCGCGGGCAAATTCTCCGAATAGTCGGAATTCCCGATAAAACAGCACCTGTCGCGGCTTCTCCCGGAGGAGCCGTAAATGTTATTCTGTTCGGGCAAACCGGTCTTGCTGCCCGTGCAGATATTAGCCGAAAACGCGCCGACTGCGCCCGCTGTGTACACGCCCGAGAAATACATACACGACCCTCCTAACCTATAGTATTACTATATTTTATCGGCAGAAAAATCCCACAATTAAGCGTTTTTGGAATTTTTTGTGCATTTAGGCGAATTTTTTCGGCAATTTACACAAAAAATCCGCCTGTTGGCAGTTTACAGTTGACAGTTTACAGTGTACGCATTATCCGCCTGACGGCGGATAACGCTGCAGTATTCGCCATGCGGCGAATACTGCCCGTAGTCTGTTCCGCTTCGCGGATAGTTTGGATTGTCATAAAGAGGAAACGCTGACGATCAAAAAAATCCGCTAAACCTAAGCTCAACGGATTTACAATGCGTTTTTAAGGCAGCTTCTCACACATTCCATGCACAAAATGCATTCCGTGCCGTTCTTGCGTTTTCGGGAGTTGTCGAGAATATCCACGTCCATGGGGCAGACCTGCTTGCATTTTCCGCAGGATACGCATTTAGCTTTGTCGCATTTTATCCTGAACAGTGAGAAGTAGCTCATAGGCTTTAAAAATACCGTTATCGGGCAGATGTATTTGCAAAAGGCGCGGTTGTCCTTAAAGCAAACTGCCAGAACGACGCCTATTGCATAATAAAGCAAATTGCCGATAATAAACGCCCAGAACATTATTTTCTCGATGTTGCCGACGTGCGCCAAAAACAACGCCCCGACAAACCCGAGTGACAAAGCGAACATTATGTACCGTATGAAGCTGAGCTTTTTTCGCGGCTGCTGCGGCTGTTTATACGGCAGGAAGTCCAAAATCATCGCTGTCCAGCAGGCATACCCGCACCAGCCTCTTCCGAAAATCAGCGGACCGAATATTTTCGCCACGGCATAATGAATGGTTGCCGCTTCGAAAACGCCCGTGAAAAGATAGTACCAAAAGCCCTCTATCTGCATATTTTCGTTGCAGATAAGTCCCAAATATATCAGCATATAGCACCCGACCAACAATTGCGTCACGCGGCGGGCGTGCTTGTATTTCCGCAAAAATAAGAAAACTCCCAGCGCGATGGAAATGCCGATATAGCTGAAATTAAGCAGGTAAAACAGGTTGTCCTTCGTAAGCCAAAGCACGACAGCCACTGTTTCAAAAATCGCGAGCATAACCGCGGGCAGTATATATTTTTTCATACATAATTCTCTATTTACATTTCACAGCGTTACCAGTGTACAGTGTATAGTGAACAGTGCACAGCAATGGTGTTCGCTTGCGCGAACAATTTTGATTGTCTGCAAGAGGAAACGCTGACAATCTAATAATGTCCGCGAAAGCGGACACATTATACTGTGCGCTATACACTATACCCTGTAAACTGAAAACTCTCATTGTGCAAGGCACAATGAGAGTTTTCACTGGAGCGGATTACGAGGCTCGAACTCGCTACCTCCACCTTGGCAAGGTGGCGCTCTACCGGATGAGCTAAATCCGCGGGATAGACAGTATATAGTTTACAGTGAAGAGTGAACAGCAGTTGTGTTCGCTGTCGCGAACATTTTAGATTGTACTTAAGAGCAAACGCTGACAATCTAAATTATCCGCGAAGCGGATACCACATACTGTACACTGTTCATTATACACTGTAAACTGCCAACTGGCGACCCGGATGAGACTCGAACTCACGACCTCCGCCGTGACAGGGCGGCGTTCTAACCAACTGAACTACCGGGCC
>CANRIQ010000205.1 GCA_947630655.1 uncultured Clostridia bacterium
GTAAAGCGGATATTTCTTGGTGAGTTCTGTCACCATCCCGCGAACCTTGTCTGCGCTGCCCTCGAAATCCTTAGCGGTGAGGTAAATGCACTCGCCGATTATCTTCATATCATCCTCTTTAAGACCCCTTGTCGTGACAGCGGGTGTTCCGATACGAACGCCAGATGTGAACGCGGGCTTTTGCGGGTCGTTGGGGATAGCGTTTTTATTTACGGTGATATAGACCTTGTCAAGCTTTGTTTCAAGCTCCTTACCGGTAATATTAAACGGACGCAGGTCAACCAGCATAAGGTGATTGTCCGTGCCGCCCGAAACAAGATCGAAGCCCTTTTCAAGCAAGGTTTCACTTAACACCTTTGCATTTTTTACAATCTGCTCGCCGTAAGCCTTAAACTCGGGCTTCAACGCCTCTCCGAAGCAGACAGCCTTGCCAGCGATGACGTGCATAAGCGGACCGCCCTGAGTGCCGGGGAAAATAGCGGAATTGATTTTCTTTGCGAGATACTCGTTATTCGTGAGAATAAGACCGCCGCGCGGACCGCGGAGCGTTTTGTGGGTGGTGGTGGTTACGATATCCGCGTAAGGCACGGGGCTTTGATGCTGACCTGCGGCAACCAGACCCGCAATATGTGCCATATCCACCATAAGATACGCGCCGACAGCTCTCGCTATCTCGGAGAGCTTTACGAAATCAATAGCTCTCGGATACGCCGACGCGCCCGCTACGATAAGCTTCGGCTTTACCTTGTTAGCCTGCTTGTAAAGCTCCTCGTAATCGATAAAGCCCTCGTCGTTTGTGCCGTAGGGAACAAAATTGAAGTACTTGCCGGAAATATTGACGGGAGAACCGTGCGTGAGATGTCCGCCGTGTGCAAGGCTCATTCCCATAACGGTATCTCCGGGCTGAAGCAGAGCGACATAAACCGCCGTGTTTGCCTGTGCGCCCGAATGCGCCTGAACATTCGCGAATTTCGCGCCGAAAAGCTTTTTTGCGCGCTCGATAGCGATATTTTCAACAATATCGACATCCTCGCAGCCGCCGTAATAACGTTTTCCGGGATAGCCCTCGGCGTACTTATTCGTGAGGACGCTTCCCATTGCCGCCATTACTGCGGGAGAAACGATATTTTCGCTTGCGATAAGCTCGAGATTGCGTTTCTGACGCGCAAGCTCCAGACCCATAGCGTCTGCGACCTCTTTGTCATATTCTCCCAGAAAACCTATAGTATCCACCAGATCGTTGTACATAAAAAATCCTTTCCGCGGGTAAATTACCCGACCACTGTTATACCACTATTATACAACAAAAGCCGTCTTTTTTCAAGCCGTGATTTCACACATTAAAAATGAATAAAAGCGTGAATTTTTGTGTATTTTACCGACTTTCAGATAAACTCGGCTATTTTATCGCCCATTTCCGAGCAGGAAACAAGCGTCATGCCTTCGCTCATAATGTCGCCAGTGCGGAAGCCTGCCTCCAGAGTGCGGTTTACGGCGTTTTCGACAGCGTCTGCCTCCTTGTCCATTTTGAACGAATAACGCAAAAGCATTGCCGCCGACAGGATAGTAGCAATAGGATTTGCCTTGTTCTGACCCGCAATATCGGGCGCGGAACCGCCGCTCGGCTCGTACAGTCCGAAGCTTGTTTCATTCATGGACGCGGAAGCCAGCATACCGATAGAACCCGTTATCATGGAGGCTTCATCTGAGAGAATATCGCCGAACATATTTTCCGTCACCATAACGTCAAACTGTGCGGGGTCCTTTACAAGCTGCATAGCGCAGTTATCCACCAGCATATGCTCTAGCGTTACCTCGGGATAATCCTTTGCAACCTCCTCTACAACCCTTCTCCAGAGCCGCGAGGTGTCGAGAACATTCGCCTTATCGACGCTTGTTACCTTTTTGCGCCGCTGCATTGCCACTTCAAACGCTTTTTTCGCGATACGGCGAATTTCGGTCTCGCTGTATTCGAGAGTATCGTAGGAAACCGTAACTCCGCCGCGTTCCTCGGTTGCTCTCTTGCCGAAATACAGTCCTCCCGTAAGCTCGCGCATTATAAGCATATCAAAGCCTTTGGAGCTGATTTCCGTTTTCAGCGGACAAGCCCCCGAAAGCTGTTTAAACAGCAAACACGGGCGCAAATTAGCAAATAAACCCAACGCCTTGCGAAGCCCCAGAAGTCCCGCCTCGGGACGGAGATTTGCGGGAAGCTTGTACCACGGGGATTTTGTGGTGTCGCCGCCGATTGACCCCATAAGCACCGCGTCAGCCGCCTTGCAGCGCGCGATAGTTTCATCTGTCAGCGGAACGCCGTTTGCGTCTATCGAACACCCACCCATGAGAAGCTGTTCATAATTAAACCTATGACCGAACTTCGCGGCAATTTTATCGAGAACCTTCATAGCCTCGGTTACAATCTCGGGACCAATGCCGTCGCCCTTTATAACTGCAATGTTCTTTTCCATTCGGAATTACCTCTTTTCATTTAATTCTTCAAGAAAATCCGGCGGAACGGATTTTGTAAGCCACACGCCGTTTTCCGAAAGCAGGAATTTGTACCCCTGCCGCGACATCTCCCCCGCGTTCACTTTGAAAACATAAGGCTTTCCGTGGCGCGAGCCCACTTTTACGGCGGTTTTGACATCTTTTGAAAGATGAACATACAGCCGCGACATAGGCTTTAAGCCCTCGGCGCGGATTGCGTCGGCAAAACGCTGCGCCGTGCCGTGATAGAGCGTTTCGGGAGGTATCTTTTCCTCAAGCTCCACGTCAACATTTACCGAATGCCCCTGGTTTGCGCGGATAAGAGTTTTATCTTCATTGAAGGAGTAACGCCCCTTTTCATCGGTGCGGACAATCTCCTCCAAAGTTTCCATATCCATGGAATAGCCGTTTGTGCGGTTTATGCCCTCGATTACCTCCCGTACACTTGCCCAACCGTTTTTGTCGAGCGAAATGCCGATAGTTTCGGGCTTATGCCGCAGAATTAACGCCAGAAAAATGCTTGTTTTCTTTAAGTCCTTCATTACTTCTTAATGCTGTTAAGCAGTCCGCCCTTTGCGATTATCTCCTTGATGAAATCGGGGAACGGCTGCGCCTTGTAGGTCTTGTTTTTGGTGATGTTGGTAATTATTCCCGTATCGAAATCTATCTCGACTTCATTTCCCGCGTCAATGTCCTTTGCAGCCTCGTCGCATTCGAGAATAGGCAGCCCGATATTTATCGAGTTGCGGTAGAAAATTCTCGCGAAGGTTGACGCGATAACGCACCCCACG
>CANRIQ010000206.1 GCA_947630655.1 uncultured Clostridia bacterium
GCTTGTTTACATACTCCATGGGCTGGACGGTGTGCGGCTGAGTGCCGATGATGATATCCGCGCCCCAGTCGACCAGCTCGCGCGTTACGGAAAGCTGCTGTTCGGTCACCTCGTTTGAGACCTCAATCCCGTAATGAACGCTTGCCACAACAACGTCCGCAAGCTCGTCCGCCGCGCGCACCTGGCGTTCCATTTCTTCAGCGTCGTGAATATAGGTAATTTTGCATTTTGTGTCCTTCGGCAGCGAAAGCCCGTTCGTATGCTCCATAAACCCGACAAACGCAAACGTAATCCCGTTTACGTCCAGCACGGGGATTTTTTCCTCGTCCTTAAGGCATGCTCCGTAAACCGGAATATCGGGGTGATTTGTTTTCCAGTAATCCAAAGTTGCAATAAGACCTTCCTCGCCCTTGTCGAGAACGTGGTTATTGCTTATCGACATCACATCAAACCCCAGCTCCACCATCTGGTCTCCCGCAGCCTGCGGCGAACAGAACATCGGATAATTCGAGGGCTTGAATTTGTCCGTAACGATGGTTTCCTGATTTAAAACGGCAAGATCCGCCTCAGCCACCATTTTTGCGGTGCGCTGGTATGCGGGACGGAAATCATAGCCGCTCGGATCGCCGTTTGCGCGGAGCCTCGCCTGATTTACAATGTTTATATGAAGAAGATTATCCCCCGCGCAGAGCATCGTCACGGAACGCGGCTCGGGAGCGGGCTGTGAGCTTGAGCTTTCGGTGCTTTCGGTGCTTGAAACGCTGTCGGAAAAGTTGTCGGAGGAGCTTTCCGTGCTTGAAATGTCCGAGCTGTCGGAATTGTCGTTTAAAGAGGTGCTTTTACAGCCCGAAATTGAAAAAATCAGGCAGCCTGCAATTATCGCAGAAAAAATCCGTTTCATTTTGCAAAATCCCCCGTATCGAAAACATATTTGTACGCGGCTTCAAGGGAGTCCTTGTTTATCTTCAAAAATCCGTTTTCGTCCGTCAGCGGCAAGCACCCGTTTGTAATAACGGCAACTCCCGTCCTGTCCTCGGGGTCGTAATGCAGTCCCGTGACCGCTCCGAACGCCAACCCGTTGTGACCGTAGATGGTTCTGTCGCCGATAAGGTTGTCGTAAATGCGGACGCTAAGACCCATATCGTAATCGGGCGCGGAGAAATACCGCTTTTCCATAAGCTCCACAGCGTCCTCCGAAAGCACCCGCACCCCGTCAAGCGTGCCGTCGTTCGTCATCATCATTCCGAGCCGCGCGAGATCCTTTACGTTTATGATAAGCTCGCATTGCGCCACATAGCAGGAATTTCCCTTGCCGATAGTGCTGTACAGCGCGTTTGTGCGGTTCCAGTGCTGTACGTCGGTAACCGACCCGTACTCGTACAGCTTTGCAACGCTTTGCTTATCCTTTATCATATCGATAGTATAACCCGCGTCCATTCCCAACGGCTTGAACAAAGCCTTGTCTGCATAATCAAAAAACCATTCACCGCTTAAACGCTCGATAACCGCGCCTGCCGTTCCCATTCCGAAATTTGAGTAGGAATAGACCGTTCCGGGCTCGTTTCCCGAGTGCGAGCAGTTTAAAAGGGTAGTGATGTTGTTTACGCATTGAACCGTAAAGGCGGGCGTATCCACCAGACCCGAGGTATGCGTCATAAGATGCCAGAGCTTTATTTTCCCGAGCCCCGGAGCGTCAAACGGCAGTCCCGTGGCGTCCGCAAGGTATGTGTCGGGGGTAATTTTCCCCTCATCGTAAAGCGTCATCATAACCATTCCCGTCACCATTTTTGAAACGCTTGCAACGCGGGAGCGGGTATCGGCGGTAAACGGGATTTTGTTCTTCACATCGGCATATCCGCCCGAATATGTATGAAGAATTTGATCGTCCTTGAACACCGCGACGCTTATTCCCGTGATGCTGCATTCCTCCATAGCCTTGTCCATTGCCTTGTCAAAGCTGTCGTAATCGGGGTCTATCATGGGAACAAACGGCTCGGGAGAGGAGCTTTCTTCGGCTGTGGAAACGCTCTCTTCGGCTGTGGAAATTTCGCTGCTTAAAGAAGACGATGATGAAGATGATGAAGATGACTCTGACGACTGCGGATTATTGCCGGTGGGCTCGCACCCGCAGACAAACGCCGCCGCAAGCACGAGAGACATAAGCTTCAGGGGCTTTTGATGTGACATTTTGCGACCTCTTTTCGTATGTAAAAAATGATGATTTCCGTCGAATCTTAAAATATTATATCACATTTTTCAAAATAAGTCAAGTGCATTTACAGAATTGTTTACCCCATGCACATGGTAAGAGCCTGTTTTCCGCAGGCGTTGCACCTGCAAAACGGGCGGTCAAGATTGTACGCAATCCGCGGCAGATAGCCCAGATCCTCCAGCAGCGAAAACAGCGGGAAAAAAATCGCCATCGGCGGCAGCATCACCGACACCACCCATGCCAATACCCTGTACGCGCCGTCCACGAGTATTCCGCGAAGCCACAAGGGGGCATTTATTTTTATCATCAGCTCCGACAGCTTATCCCCCAGCCCGAACAATAGTTTGCTTAACAATTCGCTCGGGTAATTCGCGCCGATTATCGTTATCCAGAACACCAAAATCAGCAGCAAAAACATTATCGGAAAGCCCCACACGCGGCTTGTGAGAATTTTATCCGCGCGCGAAAGCGTCCTCGGGGCAACGGAAAATGCGTCCCCGCACGCCTCCTCGGCGTTCAGCATTATGCAGGACACAATTCTGTCCTTAAGGCGGTCGGCGGTGATGTCGTTTTCGGCGAGAAGCCCTTGTGCGCGTTCCAGAGCCGCGGCGATTTCCTCGTTTTCGGAGAGCTTCACCCCGAGAAAATTCTCAATTCCCGCCGTAAAGGAACGGTCGTTGTCAAGAAGCCTTAAAGCCGTCCAGCGCGGAGGCAGAGCGTTTCCCGTGAATTTTTCGACCGTGGGAGCTAAAATATCCAAAGCCCCCTCAATCGGCTTTATGTAGTGTAATTTTCGCGGCGCAGGGACGATTTCCCCCGCACAAAGCCTGTCAAGCTTCTCGGTCAGAGCCGAAAGGGTCCTTTTGTCGTGAGCCGAGGTTCCCACCACAGGCACGCCGAGTTCCTTTTCGAGAAGCTCGATATCCGGCTTTATGCCGCGGCGTTCTGCCTCGTCCATAAGGTTCATGCAAACCAGCGTTTTCGGGCAGACTTCCATTATCTGCAACGCGAGATTTAAGGAGCGTTCGGGGCAGGTTGCGTCGCACACAACCACCGCCGCG
>CANRIQ010000207.1 GCA_947630655.1 uncultured Clostridia bacterium
ACCCGCAGGGACAGCCGCTATGCCGTTCCCGCGCTCCCGCCCGTGAAAACAGCTGCCGTGCATTGTAAGCGGTTTTCGGTCAGCCGCAAAAATAATCCCGAACCCCCCTGTCCGCAATTCGGGCAACAAAAAACGCTCCCCGAATATCGGAGATTAACCGTGTTGTCCGTTTTGCAAAGCTTCATAAGCCGTCACCGCGCTCCCGCCATACTGCCTGTCAGCCTCCCCCTGTCCGCAATTCGGGCAAAAAAACGCTCCCCGCATATGCAGGGAGCAGATCGTTTTATAAAACGTTATCCGTTCAGCTCAAATTTCTTCTTGTAATAATACGCGCCGAACCCCAGTCCCGAAAATCCGCCGCAAAGATGCCCGAAATGCGAAATGTTATCCGACACGGCAAGCCCGCTGTAGACTTCCTGCCCGAGATAGATCACCGCGATTATGATAAGCGTAAGCGGAATTTCGCCTTTTTTCATGTTCGTGAACGCGCTTAGAATTATCAGCATAAAAACAATTCCCGACGCCCCCAAAATTGCCGTTGAAAAGAACAGTGAGTTTAAAATCCCGCCCAGCAGAGCCGTCACCGCGGTCATAACGCACAAATTCCAGCTTCCGTAGCGTTCCTCGATAATCGGACCTATAAGCAGCAGCATGGTCATATTCCCCGAAAAATGCGCAAAATCCGCATGCCCGAACACATAGGTGAACACCCTCAGATACGTCAGCGGGTCAAGAAGGCTCGGGTGTCCGTAGCACACGAATAACAGCCTGTTTGTAAGCCCGCGGGTTATCATATTAAGAATAAGCGACGCAAGGCATATCCCCGCAAACGTCAGTATCACGGGAGAATTAAATGTGAGCTTGAACCTGCGTTTTCCCATAATTCTCCAAATTCCCCTTTCGCACCCTACAATTCGTTATATTATCGGAAAATATTACCCTTTGTTTTTGGATTTCAGCACCCTTGAAAGCCTTGCAACCGGAAGCCCCATAACATTGTAAAAATCGCCCTCAATGCGCTTTACCAACAGCGAGCCCTGCTCCTGTATGCCGTAAGCTCCCGCCTTGTCCATGGGTTCGCCCGTCGCGACATAATCGGCGATTTCCTCGTCGGAAAGCTCGTAAAACTCCACCGCCGTTTCCTCGGCAAAGCTCTCCTGCGCGCCGTCCGCGAAAATCACGCACACCCCCGTGAACACCGTATGCGTCCGTCCCGACAGCGTTCGCAGCATTTCGCGGGCTTGCTGCTCGGATTTTGGTTTTCCGAGAATTTTCCCGTCTATAGTAACCACCGTATCCGCCGCGATTATCGTCTCATTTTTATACTTAGAGTATATTTCTGCCGCTTTTTGTCGGGAAAGCAATAAAACCGCGTCCTTCGGAGAAGTGCCCTCGGGAATATTTTCCTCGCCGACAGCGGGAATTATTTCAAAATCCCCGGAAATTACCGACAAAAGCTCTTTTCGGCGGGGAGACTTGCTTGCTAAAATCATTTATTCGCCGCCTTGACCTTTTTCTCGCCGTTTTCGCCATACACCTCTGAGTAATTCTTGATGCACTGCTTTACAACCTTTACCGCCTGATCCCGCCCCTGAATTTCGTCGACAGCGGTCTCCTTGCCCTCAAGCTGTTTATACACCGAGAAGAAATGCCGCATTTCCTGGAAGATATGCGACGGCAGAGCCTCAATCCCGCGGTAGGCGTTGTAGTTGGGGTCTTTAAACGGGATAGCAATAATCTTCTCGTCGTTTTTGCCGTTGTCAAGCATTGTGATAACGCCGATAGGATAGCACCTCACCTCCACAAGCGGATCAATCGGCTCGTTGCAGAGAATAAGCACGTCAAGCGGGTCGCCGTCGTCCGCAAGCGTTCTCGGGATAAAACCGTAATTCGCGGGATAGTGAGTAGACGTGTAGAGTATTCTGTCGAGGATAATAAGCCCCGTCTGCTTGTCAAGCTCGTATTTTTTCTTGCTTCCGCGCTCGATTTCGACGATTGCGATAAAATCCTCGGGGTTTATTCTGTCGGGGTTTACGTCATGCCAGATATTCATAATTTTTGCTCCTTTGCAAGTGATTTTCAGCTTCTGTAATTATACAACATTTCCTCCCAAAAATCAAGGGAGAAATTCCGCGCAAAAACGGCAGCCGCCCGGACTGCCGTTTGAATTTAACCTGCTTTTCAGCCGAGCGTAACCTCAACGGTATGCTCTCCGTCCTTAAACGCGGGAATTACGTTTCCGTCAACGGCTTTTCCGTCAACAACAAGCGATTTTACGCCTGCCGAAACGTGGTTCGGGTTTTTAACCTCGATATTGTACGTCGCCCCTCTGAACTGGCGGGAGATCTTAAAGCCGTCCCAGTCGTGCGGAATGGACGGGTCGATTTTCAGACCCTCGTACTGCGGCTTTACACCGAGAATATACTGCGAAATTGCCACAAAATTCCATGCCGCCGTACCCGTAAGCCACGAGTTTTTAGCCTCGCCGTGGCGTTTGCCGTCCTTGCCGGCAATCATCTGCGCGTAAACATACGGCTCTGTGCGGTGCAGATCGCTCATTTCCTCGCGGAACGCAGGAGCGATTTTTGAGTAGTACTCAAACGCCTTATCGCCGTGACCTACCGCCGCTTCCGCGCAGATAATCCACGCGTTGTTGTGGCAGAACACGCCCGCGTTTTCCTTATAGCCGCCCGGATAGGTTGAAATTTCGCCGTATTTTACAATGTACTTTGTAAACGCGGGATTATTCAGCACCAGACCGTGCTTTGAATTGAGGTACTTGTCGACGCTTTCCAGCGTTTTGAGGTCGTAACCCTTGTCCTTGCCGAGCCCCGCCAGAACGCACCAGCCCTGCGGCTCGATGAAGATTTTGCCCTCCTCGCACTCGTGAGAGCCGACTTTACCGCCGTTGTGGTCGTATGCGCGAAGGAACCATTCTCCGTCATAGCCGAATTCAACAGTATTTTTCCGCATTTTCTCGATTTCTGCCTCGGCGCGTTTAGCTTCAGCCTCATCGCCCTTAAGACGGCACATCGCGGGGTATTCGGGAGCGATAAAGCAGAACATTCCCGCAATCATAACCGACTCCGCGGTCTGCGAATAGAACGGCGGGTTCGGGAAAATCTCCTTGTTGTTGTAGGTCTGGAAGCTCTCTCCGGGCTTATCGGAGAAGCAGGAGAGGTTCAGGCAGTCGTTCCAGTCCGCGCGCCCCGACAGCGGCAGCCCGTGAG
>CANRIQ010000208.1 GCA_947630655.1 uncultured Clostridia bacterium
CTGTATGAGCGTGGACGTAAATTCCATGAAGCCGCTCGACAATCTCTGTCACCCCACATCTGTTATACTTGACGCGGAATATCTCGCGGCTGACGCGTTCGGCGCGAAAAAGGCGTTTTTTATGGTTAACGGAGCAAGCTCGGGCGTTCAGGCGATGATAATGAGCGTGTGCAAGGAGAACGATAAAATCATTCTTCCGCGAAACGTTCACAGAAGCGCGATAAACGCGCTGGTGGTGTGCGGGGCGGTGCCGGTGTACGTCGACCCGGGGGTGAATTCCGAGCTCGGAATTCCGCTCGGTATGAGCGCGGAGGATGTTTCTCGGGCTATCCGCGAAAATCCCGACGCAAAGGCTGTTCTTATCAATAATCCTACATATTACGGGATATGCTCGGACGTTGGGACTATCGTTAAAACGGCTCATGAACACGGAATGCTTGCGTTGTGCGACGAGGCTCACGGAACGCATTTCTATTTCGGGGAAAATCTCCCCGTATCGGGCATGGCGGCGGGCGCGGATATGGCGGCGGTGTCGGTGCATAAAACGGGCGGCTCGCTTACGCAGAGCGCGGTGCTGCTTATGGGTGATGATGTCAACGCCGATTATGTCCGTCAGATTATAAATTTAACGCAGACGACGTCGGCGAGCTATCTTCTTATGGTTTCGCTGGATCTTGCAAGGCAAAATCTTGCGCAGAACGGCGCGGAATTCTACGAAAAAACGGCGAGGTTCGCGGATTACGCGCGGCGCGAGATAAACGCTATCGGCGGGTATTACGCATTTGGAGAGGAGCTTTGCAACGGGCGGGACGTTTTCGCGTTCGACAAGACAAAGCTGTCTATCCACACGAGGGCTATAGGGCTTGCGGGGATTGAGGTTTACGATATTCTGCGCGATGAATACGGTATTCAGATTGAATTCGGGGATATAGGGAATATTCTGGCGATCATCACGGGCGGAGACCGCGCTCTCGAAATAGAGCGGCTTGTGTCCGCGCTGTACGAGATAAAGCGGCTTTACGGGCGAAATCCCGCGGGGCTGTACGACCACGAGTATATAGACCCGATTGTCGAGCTGCCGCCGCAAACGGCTTTTTACGCCGAGCAGGAGACCCTGCCGATTGACAAAACGGCGGGGCGGGTGTGCAGCGAGTTTGTGATGTGCTATCCGCCGGGAATTCCGATTTTAGCCCCGGGCGAGCGGATTACAAGGGATATTCTCGACTACATAAAATTCGCGAAGGAAAAGGGCTGCAACGTCACGGGCTGCCGCGATATGCGGGTGGAATATCTTCAGGTGGTTAAATAAGGAGTTTTTGCATGGAGCTTTGGTTTACGGAAAATCACACGGAAAACGTGAGGTTCTCTATTAAAATAAAACGTCATCTGGTGTCCGAGCAAAGCGAATTTCAGAAGATAGATATTCTGGAGTCCGAGGAATTCGGGAGAATTCTCGTGTTGGACGGGTATCTTATGCTGACGGAAAAGGACGAGTACATTTATCACGAGATGATAACTCATGTTCCGATGTCGGTAAATCCCGCGATTAAGAAAATTCTCGTTATCGGCGCGGGCGACGGCGGCACGGTGCGCGAGCTTTGCAGGTTTAAGAGCGTGGAACACATCGATATGGTGGAGATCGACAGGCGCGTGGTGGAATTATGCCGCGAATTTATCCCGAAAACGGCGTGTTCGCTGGACGACCCGAGAGTTCACATCTACTACGAGGACGGATTGAAATTCGTGCGCGGCGCGGAAAACGCGTATGACCTGATAATCGTTGATTCCACCGACCCGTTCGGTCCGGGCGAGGGGCTGTTTACAAGGGAATTTTACGGAAACTGCTATAAGGCTCTGACCGACGAGGGAATTCTTGTAAATCAGCACGAAAGCACCTTTTATAAGGAATACGCGCAGGCAATGAAACGCGCCCACGCAAGGATAAAGACCTTTTTCCCGATAGCTCTTGTGTATCAGGCGCATATTCCGACATATCCGTCGGGACACTGGCTGTTCGGGTTTGCGTCGAAGAAATTTCACCCCGTAGAGGACCAGAATGCCGAGTGGTGGCTTGCTCAAAACCTCAAAACGGGGTATTACAACAGGTTTGTTCACAGCGGGTGCTTCGCGCTTCCGAATAACGTCCGCGATGTGTTGAGGGAAACAAAGCCCGCGACGTGACGGGTTTTAGGATATTTGCCAAAGGAGTTTGCTATGCTTATTAACTTTGAAGATTTGCCGAAGATGTCAATGGAAAATTTCCGCGGAGGCGAAAAAACCACTCACGAGCGGATTTACGCGGATATGCTTAACCGCTTTTCCAAAATAACGCTTGAACCCGGGGCGACTATAGGGCTTCACAAGCACTCCACAAGCTCGGAGTTTTTAATGGTCGTGTGCGGGATAGGGAGAGTTGTCTGCGACGGGAAAACCGAGCGGCTTTCGGCGGGACTTTGCTCGTACTGCCCGATGGGGAGCGAACATACGATAATCAACGACGGCGAGGACGACCTTATTCTCTTTTCGGTAACGCCCGAGCATACGGGGCACAACATCACCGCCGACGATTACGAAAGTGAAATCAGTTTCTAAATTACATAAGGAGAGCAATTTATGTCAAGACCTTTACGAGGCAGGCTGGCAAGCTATGTCATTTTAATAGTGTTCGCGCTGGCGTTTTTTATAACGTGTATGGCGGGGGGAATTTCCGATCTTTCGGCAGATCCCGCTCCGAAGGAGATTGCTTTTAAGGGCGATGTTATCGAATACGACGCGTATTATGCGCAGGAAGTGTGGATAATTTCGCACAAGCTGTTCGGGTTTATCCCGACGCGGAAGGAGTATTTTTACCTGACGGCAAGCGAGGACGGCGCGGAGCAGTTTCTTGTTCTTGCAAGCAAGAGCTGGTTTGAGAAAAATTTCGACTCGGAAGGGCTTGCGCGCGGCGACGACGTGCATATAACCGCTCTTTTGCGGAGAACCGCTCTCAAAAACGGGCTTTACACGGGCGAAATAAACGACTGGCTTTCGGCAATCGATGTTTCGATAAACGAGAATTTGTACGCCGACAGCAATTACAAAACGACAGGCGTGCTTAAAATCGCGGCGGCGGTGCTGACGCTTGTTATCGCGGGGCTGGTAATCGCGATTTTGAGGTTTCACGCGCTCGGAATGCTCGCCGGCGCGGGCGGCAAAGCCCTTAT
>CANRIQ010000209.1 GCA_947630655.1 uncultured Clostridia bacterium
AACGCGGGCTATTGCAGACCAGGCGAGGACTATTCGTATTCCCGTGCATATGGTGGAGACGATAACACGCGTTAAAAAGGCGCAGGGGCATCTGCTTCACATGAACGGTTCGGAGCCCAGCGAGGAGGAAATCGGCGCGTATCTCGGAATGAGTACCGACCGCGTCCGCGAAATTCTTCGAATAGCGCAGGACCCCGTGTCGCTTGAAACGCCTATCGGCGAGGAGGAGGACAGCCATTTAGGAGATTTTATCCAGGACGAGGACGCGCCCGCGCCCGCCGAGGAGGCGTGCAACTCGATGATGAAGAAAATGCTCGGAGAGGTGCTGGATACGCTGACGGAACGCGAAAAACGCGTTATTATACTGAGGTTCGGGCTTATCGACGGGCGTCAGAGGACCTTAGAGGAGGTCGGTCAGGAATTTCAGGTAACACGGGAGAGAATCAGGCAGATTGAAACAAAGGCTTTGAGAAAGCTTCGCCACCCGACCAGAAGCCGAAAGCTGAAGGATTTTCTTGAATAATTATACATAACCCGATGAAAGGATTTGTAAATGAGTAACAGCGAAAAGAATATTTTTAACGAGCTTCTGGAACGCGGAAAACAAACAGGCACTCTCTCGACAAGGGAGATTTACAACATCATTGACGAGGCGGACGTCGATCTCGATAAGTTAAGCGAGTTTCTTGACCGCAACAATATCAAGCTTGATGATGATTTCAGCGTTGACGACGAGCTGAATAAGGCTCTGGATCTGGGCGAGGACAACGAAAAGGACATCGGAATGGACGACCCCGTGAAGATCCATCTTCGCGAAATAGGGCGCATTCCCCTGCTTTCGGCGCAGGAGGAGTTTGAGCTTGCGGAAAAGATTACCGAGGGCGATAAGCAGGCGCGAGATCGGCTTATCGTCGCGAATATGAGGCTGGTTGTGAGCATTGCGAAGCACTATGTAGGGCGCGGAATGCCGCTGCTGGATCTTATTCAGGAGGGCTACAGCGGGCTTATAAAGGCGGTGGAGAAGTTTGACCACACAAAGGGTTACAAATTCTCGACCTACGCTACCTGGTGGATAAGACAGTCCATTACTCGGGCAATCGCCGATCAGGCGAGGACTATACGCATACCCGTGCATATGGTGGAGACTATCTCACGGGTTAAGAAAATGCAGAACAAGCTGCTTCACGAAAAGGGTCATGAGCCGACGGTGGACGAGGTTGCAAAGGAGCTTAATATGACCCCCGACAAGGTGAGGGAAATTATCCGTATAGCGCAGGATCCCGTGTCGCTGGAGGCTCCCGTGGGCGAGGAGGACGACAGCTTTCTGGGGGATTTTATCCCCGATGAGGACGCTCCCGCGCCGATTGACACGGCTATGCAGTCGGTGTTTAAGGACGAGCTTAACAAGGCTCTCAACACTCTGCCCGAGCGCGAACGCGAGGTGCTGAAATTCCGCTACGGGGTGGGTTATGACCGCGCACATACGCTTGAGGAGGTCGGGCGGCAGTTTAACGTAACGCGCGAGCGTATCCGCCAGATTGAGGCGAAGGCTCTTCGGAAGCTGCGCTCTCAGAGCAAAAGCAAGGCTTTAAGGGAATTTCTCGCATAAAATGCCGAAGAATTTCTTCGGCAGGAAATTACATAGAAAACCGCGGAGAATTTCGCGGTTTTTTTGTATATTTTCGGGTTACAATAATTCAGGGTGAGGATAATGGGCATTATTATCATTTGCGGAGAATGCGAGTGCTTTAAACAGCTTGAAAAATATCCCGCGGTGAAAATTTGCGGAAAAGCCGAGGTAAACTGCGGCTCCGCCGTGATTATCGCGGGAAAAAACGCGGATTTCGCGGTAAATTCGGCTTTGGCGGTGATTGTGGACGAGGGCGTTTCGGGGGAGCTTTCGCGCGGGGTACAGCTTATCACCTGCGGTGTGTCGCCCAAAAATACCGTGTCGATAACCTCCCGCACCGACGAGAAAATTACGCTTTCGCTGAACCGCTCGATCAAAACGCAAAGAGGCGTTGTCGAGCCGCTTGAAAAGCCCGTTTTGAAGGAGAATTTCTCGGAATTTGACCTTATGGCGGCGTTTTGCGCGAAGCTTCTGATTGACGGATAACACGAAAACCCCGCGGACTGCTCCGCGGGGTCAACCTTTGTTCTACACAATTTTTTATTATTCTACGTCCTGAAGAGCGTCATAGCCGCTCTCGCCGGTTCTGACCTTAACAACGTCTGCAACGTCGTAAACGAATATCTTGCCGTCGCCGATTTTGCCGGTGTAAAGCACGCTCTTGGCGGTCTCAACAACCGTTTCAACAGGCACCTTGCAAACAACAATTTCCATCTTTATCTTCGGCAGCAGGTGAGTTTCGATCGGAACACCACGGTAGTATTCCGTAGAGCCCTTCTGCATTCCGCAGCCGAGAACGTTCGTCACCGTCATACCGGTTATTCCTATACCGGACATTGCATTTTTGAGAGCCTCGATATGCTCGGGTTTGGTGATAATAACCACCTTAGACATATGAACGCCGTCCGAGGGAGTGTATTTCTTATGTACAACAGTAACGTCCTTTTCGGAAGTGCCTGCCGCAGCCTCGACTTTCGCCAACGTATCGACTTCCTTCTCGCGGCCCGAAGAGGTGGTTTCCACCTGCATTGTCGGGATAAAGTCCGCATAGGAGCTCGGAAGTCCGTGTTCCGTAGCGTCCAGACCGACAATTTCCTCGTGACGGGAAACACGCAGCCCGATGGTCTTTTTGAGGAACAGGAACGTAAGCGAAATAGTAACCGCCGTCCACGCGATAATGCAAAGCTCGCCGAGAGCCTGAACCCCGAGTTGTGCAAATCCGCCGCCGTAGAACAGACCCTTTACAGGTTCGCCGCCTACGCCGAGGTTCTGACCGTGACCGTTAGCGAACAAGCCTACCGCCAAAGTTCCCCAGATACCGTTGCAGAAGTGTACTGCAACCGCGCCGACAGGGTCGTCGATTTTGAGGACATAATCGAGGAACCAAACGCCAAATACTACGATAAATCCCGAAACAAGACCGATTATCGCCGCCGACAGGCAGTCAACGTCCGCGCAGGGAGCTGTTATCGCGACAAGTCCCGCCAAAGACGCGTTTAAGCACATCGAAACATCGGGTTTGCCGTTTTTAAGCCAGGTGA
>CANRIQ010000210.1 GCA_947630655.1 uncultured Clostridia bacterium
TCCGTCGGACGCCGACCCGTCGCCCGATGAGATTTATACCGTGGGCGTTGTCGGACAGATAAAACAGCTTTTAACCACTCCCGACGGCTCGACAAGGGTGCTGGTGGAGGGGCTTTACCGCGCTAAAGCCGTTCGGCAGGTTTCGACGGAGGATTATCTCCGTTACGAGGTAAAACAGTACCCCTGCCGCGGCGCGAATTTGTCCGAGGCGACGCAGGCTGCCGCAAAGCGTTCTCTTAAGGGCGTTTTTGACAGGTACGCGCAGATTTCCCCGAAAATGCCCAGTGAGCTTTACGAGAGCATTATGTCCGAGGAAAATTGTTCGCGGCTGTTTGATAAAATCGTGTTTAATGTCGTGCTGAAGCTTGAGGATAAGCAGCAGCTTCTTGAAACCAACGGCATTCTTAAGAGAATTCAGCTTCTTATCGCCATGCTCGAGGGCGAAATCGAGATTATGATGACCGAGATTGACATTCAGGAGCAGGTTCGGGAGCAGGTTGACAAAAATCAGCGCGAGTATTATCTGCGCGAGCAGATGCGCGCGATTTCGCGGCAGCTCGGCGACAGCGACGATCCTGCCGAGGAGTCGGAGGAGTATATCGAGAAAATCAAGGCTTTAAAGCTCCCGGAGGAGTCGGAGGAAAAGCTTGTCGGCGAAGCGGAGAAGCTTGCGAGAATGTCGGGCTCGTCGCAGGAGGCGGCGGTGCTGAGAACCTATCTTGACACCGTGCTGTCTATTCCGTTCAACAAGCGCACAAAGGATAAGCTCAATATCGACGCGGTACAGCGTCAGCTTGACCGCGATCATTACGGGCTTAAGAAGGTCAAGGAGCGCATTCTGGAAACCATTTCCGTAAGGGCTTTAGCTCCCGATGTAAAGGGGCAGATAATCTGCCTTTACGGACCTCCCGGGGTCGGCAAAACGTCAATCGGACGTTCCATAGCCGACGCTCTCGGGCGCAAGTATGCGAGGGTGTCGCTTGGCGGCGTGCGCGACGAAGCGGAAATCCGCGGTCACAGAAAGACCTACGTCGGGGCGATGCCGGGGCGCATTATAAACGCTCTCAAACAGGCAAAGACGATAAATCCCGTGATTTTGCTTGATGAAATCGATAAAATGGGCAGCGATTACAAGGGCGATCTGTCGTCCGCTATGCTTGAGGTTCTCGATTCCGAGCAGAACAGCGCGTTTGTCGATCATTACATCGAAATTCCCGTTGATTTAAGCGAAGTGCTTTTCATCACCACCGCAAATAATCTCGACACAATTCCCGCTCCGCTGCTTGACAGAATGGAGGTTATCGAGCTTTCAAGCTACACCCGCGAGGAGAAGTTCAACATCGCGAAGAAGCACCTCGTTCCGAAGCAGCTTAAAAAGAACGGCGAAAGCTCCAAAACGCTTAAAATCTCCGATAAGGCTCTGTATTCGATTATCGATTATTACACGCGCGAGGCGGGCGTTCGCAAGCTCGAGCGCAGGATAGGGGAAATCTGCCGAAAATCGGCGAAGATGATAGTGTCGGGCGAACAGAAGATAACGGTCACCGACGACAATCTTAGCGATTTCCTCGGCGTTCGCAAGTACCGCGACGAAAAGCTTGCCGCGCATGATGAAGTGGGACTTGTAAACGGTCTGGCATGGACCTCGGTGGGCGGGACGATGCTGCCGCTTGAAGTGCTGGTGCTGGACGGCACGGGGAAGACCGAGTTTACGGGGTCTTTGGGCGATGTTATGAAGGAGTCCGCGAAAATCGCGGTGTCGCTTACGCGTTCGCTTGCGAAAAAATACAACATCGACCCCGATTTTTACAAGGATAAGGATATTCACGTCCACGCTCCCGAGGGAGCTGTCCCGAAGGACGGTCCGTCTGCGGGCGTGACGCTCACAACCGCGCTTGTGTCCGCGCTGTCCGGCGCGCCCGTGCGCCGCGACGTCGCTATGACGGGGGAAATCACGCTCAGAGGAAAGGTTCTCCCGATAGGCGGGCTTAAGGAAAAGACCATGGCGGCTTACCGCGCGGGAATTAAGACGGTTTGCATACCTAAGGACAACGAGCCCGATCTCGAGGAAATCGATGATAAGGTTCGTGAAAATATCCGTTTTGTGCCTGCCGAGGACATCACGGCGGTGCTGGATACCGCTCTGGTTCTGCCGAATTGCACGGCTTCTCCGAAAACCGAGGATGTCCGCAGAGGAAAGTCGGGCAAGCCGAAGAATTCCGAGCGCAAAAAACCCGTTCTTAACGCGTAATTTTTCATTCCTCGCGGGGAGCTTTTCCCCACGGGGAATTTGCGCGTACAGATAATTTTTTGTTCAGTCAAATTGGTGAATTATGAATTACAACAACGCGAAATTTTTCGCTTCCTACGGTAAATATGAACAGCTACCGCCGCCCGAGCGGCTTGAAATCGTGTTTTCGGGGCGTTCAAACGTCGGGAAGTCCTCGCTTATCAACAAGATTTTCAACAGAAAGTCTTTGGCGCGCGTGTCGGCTGTCCCGGGGAAAACGGCGACGATAAATTTCTACGAGCTGGAAAATATTTACATGGTTGATCTCCCGGGCTACGGTTATGCAAGGGTTTCCAAGGAGGAAAAAAGCCGCTGGAACGCGCTTATCGGCGGGTATCTTGGCGCGGGGCGGGAAATTGCCCTTGTTTTTCAGCTTGTTGATTTTCGCCACCCGCCGACCGCTGATGATATTGCTATGATAAATTTCCTGATAGACGGGGAATTTCCGTTCGCAGTGGTGCTGACAAAGGCGGACAAGCTGTCGAAATCTCAGCGTTCCGACCGCCGAGCGGCTCTGTTAAACGAGCTTCCCTGCGCGGAGGATATAACTATTATCGAATTCTCCGCCGAAACAGGCGAGGGCGTTGACAAAATTCGGGAGATTATCGAGGAAGTGACCGCGGCGGATTAGGGCGCGTTTCGGCAACTCTTGCCGTCCGCACAAACGCCCTTTTAAGCGTGTTTTCGGCGGTATTCGGCAACCCCCGCCGAGCGCACAAATGCCCTTTTAAAGCGTGCTGTCGGCGGTGTTCGGCAACCCCCGCCGGGCGCACAAATGCCCTTTGAAAGCGTGTTTTCGGCGCGTTTCGGCAACTCTTGCCACCCGCATAAACGCCCTTTTAAAGCGTGCTGTCGGCGTGCTTC
>CANRIQ010000211.1 GCA_947630655.1 uncultured Clostridia bacterium
CGAGCTTTGCACTCCGACGGGAGCGGCGTTGCTTAGGCATTTTGTGTCGGAATTCGGGGAAATGCCCGTTATGGCGGCAAATTCAATAGGTTACGGAATGGGAAAAAGGGATTTTCACGCCGCAAACTGCGTCAGAGCGTTTTTGGGAGAGGAATTTTCCGAGGGCACGGACGTTGTCTGGGAGCTTTCGGCGAACGTTGACGATATGACCGCGGAGGAAATCGCTTTTGCGGCGGAACAGCTTTTCGCGGCGGGTGCGCGGGAGGTTTACACCGTGCCTGTCGGAATGAAAAAATCACGCGCGGGAACGCTTATCCGCGCGATGTGCAGCGAGTCCGACAAGGACCTGCTGATTAAGGCGATGTTTACGCACACAACGACTCTGGGTGTCCGCGAAACCAAAACGCTGCGGCACGTTCTCGACCGAAAAGAGGAGATTTTTCAAAGCTCGCTCGGGAGCGTTCGGAGGAAGATTTCAAGCGGTTACGGAGTTGTCAAACGTAAATGGGAATATGAGGATTTAGCGAAAATTGCACGAGAGAAAAAGCTTCCGATAGCGGACGTGAAAAAAATTCTCGATAAGGAAAGTGAATAACAAAAGGCTGCGCCGAAAACGCAGCCTGTTTTTTTACGAATTGCGTTGCTCGCGGAGCTTTTGCGCGGCTTCCTCGCGCCGGCGGCACATATCCGCCCAATGCGGGACGGTCTCCAGCAGAGCGGTGAAATCCTTAAACGCGGCGGGAACGTCAATCTTCTGCGGGCAGGTTCTCGACCGAAAAGAGGAGATTTTTCAAAGCTCGCTCGGGAGCGTTCGGAGGAAAATTTCAAGCGGTTACGGAGTTGTCAAACGTAAATGGGAATATGAGGATTTAGCGAAAATTGCACGAGAGAAAAAGCTTCCGATAGCGGACGTGAAAAAAATTCTCGATAAGGAAAGTGAATAACAAAAGGCTGCGCCGAAAACGCAGCCTGTTTTTTTACGAATTGCGTTGCTCGCGGAGCCGTCGCGCCGCTTCCTCGCGCCGGCGGCACATATCTGCCCAATGCGGGACGGTCTCCAGCAGAGCGGTGAAATCCTTAAACGCGGCGGGAACGTCAATCTTCTGCGGGCACGTTCTAGCGCATTTCCCGCAGGACACGCACGCGCCGGGACGTTCGTCCTCCGAGAGGCTGTCAATCGCCATTCCGACGTTGTTGGACGGGAAGAATTTCATATCGTTGTACAATGACAACAGCTTCGGGATATCCAGCTTTTTCGGGCAATCTGCGCGGCAATAGCCGCAGGCTGTACACGGAACGGAATTTTTCATGCCCTCCGCAATCTCGAAAAGCGCGGCTCTCTCGGTGTCCGAAAGCGGCGCGGGAGCGGAGAGCGTTTTGATGTTGTCCTCCATTTGCGCCATATTCGACATTCCCGACAAAATCATCGTGACGTTCGACAGCTCCTCCAGAAAACGAAACGCCCACGACGCACCTGAACCGCCCTTAAGCCGCTCGTCGGCGGGAATTTTCGCGAGCTTTCCGCCGCGGACGGGTTCCATTACCCACACAGGGATATTCCGCTCGGAAAGCAGCTCGTACTTCTCTTTTCCGTTTTGCAAAGTCCAGTCAAGGTAGTTTAGCTGTATCTGGCAAAACTCCATTTCGCTTCCGTAAAGGTCCAGAAACGTTTTCATCGTGTCCAACATTCCGTGGCAGGAAAAACCAAGGTGCTTTATCCTGCCTTTTTCGCGCTGCTCGATAAAATAATCGACAATCCCCCAGCGCGGGTCGGTGTAGGTTTTAAGCGAATTTTCGTAAATATTATGTAAAAGGTAAAAATCGAAATAATCAACGCCGCATTTTTGAAGCTGCTCCTCGAAAACGCCCGCTGGATCGTAGCTTGACGCTATCTGATGACCGGGGTATTTTGTCGCGAGGTAAAAGCTCTCGCGCGGGAGCTGTTTCAGAGCCTTGCCGATAATTACCTCGGATTTGCAATTGTGATAAGGGTAAGCTGTGTCGTAGTAATTAACGCCGTGTTCTGCGGCGTATTTCACCATTTGAAACACCTGTTCCTCGTCGACTTCGCCGTTTTCGAGAAGCGGCAGGCGCATTGTCCCAAACCCGAGCAGCGACAGCTTTTTATCCTTGAATTGTCTGTAAATCATAAAATCCTCCTAAAATTATATTCCGCAGATGACAAAATAATCGTACTCTTTAAAATTATCCTCAGCCCAAGGGCTTGCCTCGCGGATAACCTCAAGAGCTTTGCCGCCGCGTTTTTCGACATTTTGCAAAACAACCGCCCAGCTTTGCTTATCTACAAAGGTTGTGGAATAATAATCGAAATTCGGGATAATTTTATAAAGCTCGATTTCATCGGCAATATCCGCATGGAGCAGCAGCGAATTTTCCTGCCAGAAAACCTGCCGATAGTCCGCGATTTTCCCGCTTTGCCCTTTTTGGAACTCAAAAAAACAGGTGCTGTGAAGCATTTTCCTTTGGGCTTCGGTTATAAAAAAATCCACGTTTTCACCCCCTTGATTATTTCGGCGTGAAGATAAAATTCTCGAATTGGAAAGCGGAATGTATGTTATTTACTTTTCTTAAATTCGTCCATTTCCATGCTGACAAATCTTGAAATCATTTCTCTATACAACACTTCGACCATATCCAAATCTGCACCATATTCTGCCGCCTTTTCTCTAACCTTTTGGATAACTGCCTCAACACGTTTAGGCGATTTAACCCCATCTTCGCTTTTCTTAAAGGAAGACGCTTGCTTTACATAGTCTGTTCTCTCAGCTATCAATTTGATAATTTCATTATCAATTCTGTCTATGTTTGAACGTACTTCCTCTAAACTGTTGCATTTCACTTCGATAACCTCCCAAAATCCCGGTTTACCCGACAACTTATTCAAACATCTCCGCGCACTGCTTTAAATACTCGGTAACTTTCAGGTGCTGAGGGCAGGCGCGCTCGCACTGACCGCATTTTATGCACTCCGAAGCCTTGCCCGCGTCTTTTACAGCCGCCGCGTATGTCTCGCCAGCCTCCTTCATCTGCCCGCTTACAAGCTGTTTATTCGCGGCGGTGAAAATCTCGGGAATGGGTATGCGC
>CANRIQ010000212.1 GCA_947630655.1 uncultured Clostridia bacterium
CCACATGCCGAGGTCCTGAAGCAGGTTTAAAATGCCGTTCGTCAGCCTGTCGCCGTATTCGCGCGTTATCCGCATTCCGACGCCCATTTCCACGACAAGCGTTTTTGTGCCGACGCTGTTTAAGCTGTACGCAAGCGTTGACTCCAGAACCGTTGCCGACGCGTGAACCCAGATAAAATCGCACCCGAGCATTTTCGCGTAGGGGACAAGCTCGCTTGCCGTAATTTCGTTAATTCTCACCTGCGGAATTTCCCTTAAATAAATGTTGCTGGAATGAATATCTATGCAGATATCCGCGCCGCTTATATCGGCGATTATGTCCGCCGCAAGGCACTCCGCCATTGTGCCGTCGGCAGTGCCGGGAAAAATGCGGTTCATATCGAGGTCGAACAGCGGAATTCCGCGCGTAATCGAATCCACTCCCAGCGGGTTCAGTGCGGGGTAAATATCCACCGTGCCGTTGAGCAGTGTTAAATTATTTTGCAGTACGCTTGACAGCTTTGCACAGACATATTGCCCCTCCAGCTCGTCGCCGTGAGTTCCCGTGACAATGCAGACCCTTTTTCCCGAGGGCTTTTTGCTGTCCGAGCCTGTAATTCTGTTTTTCCTGATAACAATATTTTCATTCACCGCAAGCCCCGCCCGCGCGATTGCTTCTATCATAATTCCACTCCCTTAAAATTCTGAAATTCTAAAATTCGGCAACAGACGAGGTCACCGTCTGAACCCCCGCGGAATTCCCGAGATTTCCGAGATAAATCCCGCGTTCTATCGGGCAGTCCGAATAATCCCTGCCGTGGCAGAGCTTTATATAATTTTCGCCGATAAAACGGTTATTTGCGGGGTCAACGCCGTACCGGCACGACCCTGCGCCGATTTCCGTCCAGGCGTGCGTTTCCCCGCTCTCAAAGGCTAAACCCGAAACGTATCTGCAACGAATTCCGTCCAGCCTGCAAAGAGCTAAAAATATATGCGCGTAGTCCTGACAAACGCCCGCGCCGAGCTTTAGTGCCTCCTCGGCGGTGGTGTGAACGTCGGTTTTGCCCTTTTCGTATTTCATCGCTGTATATAGCGCGCCGCAAAGTTCCATTGCGCGGTCAATTTGGGTGCTTGCCGTCGGCGTGTTTTCGCTGTAGAATTTTCGGATAACCTCTCCGGGTTTTGTAAGCTTTGAGCCGTACCCGTAAACCGCCTCGGGGAACCCCGGAATGCCGCGTGTGTTGATAATTTCCGCCTTCCCCGAGACCCTAAACGAAAAAACGTCGTGAGGGGCTTCAATCCTCCCGCAAAGGAGCGTGTTCCCGAAGCTGTCGCGACCCGTCCAGATTTTGCCGTTTTTCGGGAAAATTTCATACATCGGCTCGCGGATAAGCTGTCTGCCGTCGGACACGGGCAGACAGCGCAAAGTAAAGCAATGCTCCGAGACGTTTTGCGGAAATTCTAATTTCGCGGAATACTCAAACCGCAACCGTTTCAAGGAAATTCACCTCTATAAGCTCCTCGACGTCCGCAATAAGAGCGTTTCTGTTCTGTTCAAGCTTTTCGGGAGCGGTGAGAGCGGATTTCAGCGACGAAAGTGCTACTTTGTTTATAATGCACCCGCTCTGCCCGACATAACGCTCGACGTGCTTTACAAGGTTCTGAAGCCCCGCCAGAGTCTCCTCCTCGGGAAGCCCGAGCCGAAGCTGCATATCCACATGCTCGACAGCCTTTCCGAGGTGAATTATTTTCAGCGCGTCAAAATCGGTCATATTGCTGTCGACGCTCCCCCAGAACGCATAAATCGCGTCGCGGACGGGCAAAAGGTCATAGCGTATCTTGTCCGTTCCTCTGCAAGCCTTGAATTTGTCCGCCGCCATTTGCAGATACGACAGCGACGGGGTTTTAATTTCCTCCCGAAGCACAATGCCGTTTCCGAGCGCGCGCAGAAGATTTGAATAGATAGAATTCGGGTCGTTTTCATCGAACACATAACGGTCGAAAAAGTCCTCGGAATTTTTGTAAATATTCGGCACGCTTATGTTTTCGAGATATTTTCCGTAAAATTCCCCGCCCTGCTCGATAATTTTGTCCGAAAACCTGAAAAAGGAATTGAGCGTTATAAAAACGCGCTCTGTGTATCTCCCCAGCCAGAAGAGATTATTGATGTTTATTCTTGTGATAGTACCCATGTGTCTTTAAAGCCTCCTCCTTGTGATGAATTGACTACAAACGAGTCAATGTTCCGTGAAAATCTTGTAAGTCCGCTGCACCATACCCTTGTTTTTTCCCCCGACAGCACAAACGCCCTGAGATCCGCCTTGTGAAGCGTGGTGTTTCCGTTATCGTCCGTTATCGGCAGATCAATGAAGTCTATAACCTCCTGCGCGATAAAGCGGCGGGACTGCTCCGAAATCAGCTTCCTCCAGTCGGCAAGCTGCTCCTTCGTCATATCCGACCCGAACACAACGCCGTAACCGCCCGCCTCCGAAACGTCCTTTATAACCAGCTTTTCGAGGTTGTCGAGAACGTATTTTCTGTCGTTCTCGTAAAACGGCAGGTAAGTCGGCGCGTTTTTTAAAATTGCTTTTTCGCCGAGATAATATTCAATCATCTTCGGCACAAAATAGTAAATTCCCTTGTCGTCGGCAGCACCGTTTCCGGGAGCGTTTATCAGCGCGACATTTCCCGCGCGGTAAGCGTCCATAATATGCGGAATTCCGATAAGCGATTCGGGCAGGAACGTCAGCGGGTCGAGGTACTCGTCGGAAATCCTGCGGTAGACAGCTCCGACGCGTGTTTTGCCGTTCTGGTAATCCTTGAGGTAGAGAACATTGTCCTCCACAAACAAATCGGAATTCTGCACCAGCGCGGCACCCGTTTTCTCCGCAAAATAGGAATGCTCGAAATAGGCGGCGTTGTACCGCCCGGGCGTTAAGATAACGTTTATTCCGCCGCAGTTTACATAATCCATGGTTTCCCGAAGAAGAGCAATGTAGTTTCGGTTGTCGCGCACCTGTGCCTCGCGGAACACATCGGGGCTTGTCATACGGCAAAGCTCCCGCGCAATAAGCGGGTAGGACGCGCCCGACGGTATGCGCAGGTTATCCTCCAGAATATACCATA
>CANRIQ010000213.1 GCA_947630655.1 uncultured Clostridia bacterium
CAGCCGAGCCATGTGTCACCGCTTATCGGAAGCCTTGCAAGCCCCTTTAACAACGAAAGCGGCCAGAACCACTCCTCGGTGTTTTCGCCGACCTTCCATTTCGGCGGCAGGCAGATAAGAAGCTCCGCGCGGTCAGAGCAGTTTTTCAAAAGCTGTTTCGGGACGTTCATCTGATGCGCGCCCATGCCCAAAGTTACCAGCGTGAAATAACCGCGCTCCTTCGTGGGCGGGATTATGCAGATATCGCAGTGTATATCCTCCGAATTTATTTCCTGACAAACTGTCGGAAAATCGCCGAAATACCGCTTGATATGCTCTTCAAGAGCGTCAAGCTCGTCGTCGTCATAGGCTTCTATATCATCGGCGTCTTCGCCCATATCCACCCCGTCAAGCTCGTCAAGCTCGTCGGAAATCTGCTCCATATAATAATCGGCGGTCTGAAGCACCGACTGCGGAGGGTTCATATTCATTCCGCGTGCAAGAGCCACCTTTGCGCGGACAAGTATATTATGCCGAAGACCCTCGTCGTCCGCGCACTCCTCGTCCTCCGACGCGTGAATTAACGCCAGAGCCATACGAAAATGCCATTTATAATCGCCGTCCATGCGCCTGCGCTGACTTTCAAGCACCGCAATAGCCTTTTTGTACTCCTCCGCGTCGATATACGACTCCGCAAGCCATGTCAGATAATCATCGTCCATTTTGCTGTCCGGAAGCCTTAAAATCGCGTCGATTATCCTTTCGGGTTCGCCGTCCTCCCGCCATTCGTTGAATTGATAGAAAAGATCGCGTTTATTCATGTGCTTTTCCGTTCACCTCAATCGGGCAGGCGTTCGGGAACGTTCTCCTTACAGCAGAATTCCGCCGCGGTAAGCTTCAGCACCGCAAACGAATTTACCGTCTGCTCGGAAAGCTTGTTTTCGGACGGGTTTTTTATATATTTTTTCATAATGTGCGTAAGCCCCGCAAGCTTATCTATACCCGTCACAAACTCCACCTGCCCCGTTCCCGTTATACTGCGGTAACAAGCCTCAAAATCAAACGAAGCCCCGCTTTGGGTCACCCCGTAAAGCTCGTCTATCTCAAAAGCCGCGTTGTTGTTTACCTTAAGAAGCTCCATTTTATGACCATGCTCCTCGCAGCGGAAATAAAGCTCCAGCTTTCCCCCGTCAAGGTCATACCCGAAGCACATCGGCACAATATACGGATATTCCCCGTCAAAAAGCGCGAGTCTGCACACGCGCGCCTCGTTTAAAAGCGCGTCAATCTTGTTTATATCTGTAATCTCCATAGCCGCCTCCCCTTTCTTTTACTGTTCATACCATTAAAACAACAGCCCGCAACCATTGAGGATTGCGGGCGTAAATGCTGCGGTCAGTCGGTCGCGTTTGCTTTCTTTGCAAGCTGCGATTTCAGGCGCGCTGCCTTATTCTTGTGGATAAGACCCTTGCCTGCTGCCTTGTCAACGCTGATGACAGCGGATTTTATCACCGCGGCATCTGCGCCTTCAGCGCGTGCCTTCTTGATCTCGGTCCTCAACGCGGATCTTGCACCCTTATTGGCTTCGGTTCTCGCCCTTGAGGTCAGAACTCTTTTCTTAGCAGACTTTATATTCGGCATGTTTTTCACCTCCATAGACTTTTAATCGAATTTCGTATTTTGCGCGGATTTTCGGGTATGATTTATTTATAATTACCAAATTTTCCGCAGCAAAACCGGATTTTATTGTGAATTCGATTGGATTTTTTTCATAGTACATTTTATTATAACACACTCGTCAAAAAATTGCAAGGGGTTTTAACAAATTTTTTTAATTTTGGAGTTGATTTTATGGACACGAGCGGACTTGCTGCCGAAGCCGCGCTGAAAATCGAGGGCATACGGGCGGCGGGGGTTGTCGGGTGTGAAAAACCGATGCCCGAACAGCATGCTTTGAAAATGCTTTTAAACGGGAGTTGATTTTATGGACGCAAGCGGACTTGCAGCCGAAGCCGCGCTGAAAATCGAGGGCATACGGGCGGCGGGGGTTGTCGGGTGTGAAAAACCGATGCCCGAACAGCATGCTTTGAAAATGCTTTTAAACGGGAGTTGATTTTATGGACACGAGCGGACTGGCTGCCGAAGCCGCGCTGAAAATCGAGGGCATACGTGCGGCATCGCGGGTTATCGGAGACGTGAAGATAACAGATGTTCGTTTAGACGGCTCGGAGGGCACGGGGAAGCCCGCGGGGCGTTACATTACCCTTGAAGCCGAACCCGACGCGTCGGGGCTTTCGGGGATACTTTCGCGGGCGATAATGCAGGTTATACCGCCGCGCGGAAAGCTTTTCGCGGTGGGACTCGGCAACCCCGACATCACGCAGGACAGCCTCGGAGCAGCGATTATCCGCGGGGTAGGCGCGCGGGTCGGGAGAAAATTTACCCTCGCGGCGATTGAAACCGATGTTGCCGCAAAAACGGGACTTGACACCGCAAAGCTTGTAAAAGCGGCTTCGCGGGAGCTTCATGCCGACTGTGTGATAGCGTTTGACGCGCTTGCCTGCAAAGACCCGCGCGCGATCGGGAGAACGGTTCAGATAACCGACGCGGGGATAATTCCCGCGTCCGGCGCGGGAAACGGCAAGGAGGCTCTCTCGCAGCGGCGGCTGGGAATTCCCGTGGCTGCGGTGGGCGTTCCGACGATGGCTCTGCTGTCCTCCGTGACGAAAAACGGCTCCGACAGAAAATTCCACATAACCGCCGCGGACATAGACGTTCTCGTGAAGATGTGGGCGGAGGTTATTTGCGGCGCGCTGGAGGCGGTTGTCGGGCGGTGACGGGGAGTTCTCGGCAGCTTTGCGCGGCGTTGGCAGCGGCAGCGCACACGGGGCAATCCGCCATATTCGCGGGCGGTTGAGAGGCTTCGGGGCAAAATTCCCCGCTTTTTGCGGCAGGCAGTTTAGAACGCCCGGGAGTATGCGCAGCTTTGGACATCGGGAGCGCGGCAGGGACTGTTGTATGGCGGTAACTGGGGTTCTCGGCAGCTTTGCGCGGCGTTGGCAGCGGCAGCGCACACGGGACAATCCG
>CANRIQ010000214.1 GCA_947630655.1 uncultured Clostridia bacterium
GAAAAGCTTATGCTGTCGACCTCGCTTCCCGCGCAGGCAAGATCATACACCGCCGACCATTTTCCGTCTGTCTTATCGAAAATTTTAAGCCTTAACGCGCTTTCGCCCGACGAAACGTTTTTGCTCTCGTAAAAAACCATCGCCTCGTCTCCGGGCTCGTCGTCAATGTCCTTTACAACAAATGCCGAGCGGTACTCACCGCTTCTGGGATATTTAAGCTTCACGTTTCCGACGCTGTTTATAAGCTCGCGGTAGATCTCGTTTTGCTCTTCGGTAAGCTTTGGCGGAGTGAGAAGATTTTCCACGGAATCCGCCGCCGAACACCCGCAAAGCGTCACGCAAAGCAGAATTATCAAAAATAATTTAAACGAATGTATTTTCACTTGTTTTCCCCCGATGCAGAAAAAAACCTACACACTATAGTATAACACATTTTTTCCTGTTTTTCAAGTATTTTCTTTAAACATACAGCAAAAAGCGGACCGCAAACAGCCCGCTTTGATATCAACGTTCTTTGCCGCGCCCGAAAAGCACCGACAAAATGCATATTACAGCGAAAATTCCCGCCGCCGTATGTACAAAGGGCGGCAATGACATATAATACGCGTCTATTCCGTGAAGCTTCTGGAACATTGCCTCCGCTTCGCCCGCCGTGGAGACTATCCTCCCCGAAATCTCCTCCGACAAAAGCACCTTTGCCAGAAGCGTCCCGAGGCAGGACGAAATTGTAAGCTCGGCTATCGCCGTTCCCAGAAAGCAGAACAACGCCCGCGAGAATTTGCCCTCGTTTTTCGTAAGCACCTTTGCCGCGAATACGAAAAACAATCCGCAAATTATTGTACTAAGGCACTCGATAAGGTATTCGGGGAACGTGACGATTGCCATTCTGCTTACAAAACAGCAAATTCCCCGCGCCACAAAATAAACTCCGCCGAACGAATACGCAAATCCCAGCCATGCGGGAATTGTCTTTTTAGAGAGCGTTGCAAACGCCAGAAATCCGAACAGCACCGCCCCGACGAAATCCAACGCCGTAAGAAATTTCAGCGGAACGGCGGTTTTTATCTCCGCAAAGCCCTCCTGTGCCGAGCAAATCGCCAAAAGCAGCATCGCGAAGCCCATAGCGACTGTGCCGCCGCCCGAAACGGGACTTTTTTCCGCGTCGGATTTATCGGTTTTCCCGCCGAAAACCGCCGCCAGCACCGCGCAGACGAGCATTATCCCGAAATACAGCCCATAGCACAGCAGCGCGTTTTCACGAGGCAAAACGCCCGTTTTGATGTTCATCTTCGATATTATCGGCAGCATCGCCGCAGTGCAGGCAACCGTTCCCACGCCCGCCGCGATAACCGCCGCAGCATTCTTTCTCATACTCATTCCCCCGCTCAAATTAAAACCGTACAAGAAACATTATAATACAAATGGTGCGATTTGTCAAGCGGTTTATCTCTCGGACAGCGGAATATACCTTTTATTCATGCTGATTGCCTTGTAAGCGGGACGGATAATGCGCTTGCCGTTTATCATCTCTTCCATTCTGTGAGCGCACCAGCCCGCCATTCTCGCGCACGCAAACAACGCCGTGTAAAGCTCGGGAGGTATTCTAAGCATTTTGTAAACCAGCCCCGAATACATATCCACGTTTGCGCATATATTTTTTATGTCACCGCGCTCGTCCCGGAAAACCTCGGGCGTGAGCCGCTCGATGCTGTCGAGAAGTCTGAACTCGCGCTCGAAATCCGTGCCTTTTGCAAGCTCCATGGCGTTCTTTTTGAGAATTACCGCCCGCGGGTCGGACAGCGTGTACACCGCGTGACCCATGCCGTAAATAAGACCCGACTTGTCGGCAACTTCCTTTCTGAGTATCTTATGGAGATAAGCCCTGACTTCCTCATCATCGTCCCAGTTTTTAACACCGTTTTTGACGTATTCAAGCATCTCCATAACCTTAATATTCGCGCCGCCGTGACGCGGTCCTTTAAGGGAGCCTATCGCCGCCGCGTATGCCGAATATGCGTCCGTGCCCGACGAAGATACCGTGCGGCAGGTAAATGTGGAGTTATTACCGCCGCCGTGCTCCGCGTGGAGCATAAGGCACAAGTCAAGAAGCTTTGCCTCCTCGGGAGTGTATGTACGGTCGTCGCGCAGGGTCGACAGAATGCTCTCCGCAAGAGACTCCTCTTTATTTATCTGGTGCATTACCATAGATTCGTTGTGGTAAAACCTTCTCAGGGTCTGATAAGCCGCAACCATTATCGCGGGAAGCTTTGAAATTACCGAAATAGCCTTAAGCATCTCGCTTTCGACAGACTTGTCCTCGGGGTCGCTGTCATAGCTGTAGAGAGTCAGCACCGCCTGCTGCATTTTATTCATGATATTAGGCGAGGGATTGCGCATAATGACGTCCTCGACAAAATACCGCGGAAGCTCGCGGTACTCGGCGATAAGCCGCGAAAAGCTGGTAAGCTCGCTTTCGGAGGGCAGCACGCCGAACAGCAGGAGATACGCCACCTCTTCATAGCCGAAGCGCGAATCCTGCTTTGCGCCCGCCACAAGGTCGCGGACGTTGTACCCGCGGTAGATAAGCTCGCCCTCAATAGGCTGTTTATCGCCCTCGCTTATTACATAACCATGCACGCAGCAGACATTGGTTATCCCCGCAAGCACGCCCGACCCGTCGGAATTGCGCAAACCGCGCTTTATTCCGAATTTGCTGTAAAGAGAGCCGTCGATCGCGCTGTTCTGCACGAAATCCTCACACATATGGCGAAGTCTGTCTGTTGATTTAAGTTGTTCCATTTTGTCCATAATTACACACCCTTAATTCAAAAAAATTTATCTATACAGTCATTATACAATATTTCTCCGTAAAAGTCAAGGGGATTTGTGAATAATTTCAATTTTAAAGTTGCAAAAGTAACAGGTGTGAATTATCTTGCGAAAAAGGAGTTTCTATGCCCAAAAAGATAACCATAGTATCGGCGGTTTCGGCGGTTCTGCTGGCGGGAGTGATTTTCGCC
>CANRIQ010000215.1 GCA_947630655.1 uncultured Clostridia bacterium
AAATCATCATTACCGAAACATATCCTACGCCCAGTCCCGAGCCGCGAAAACCCTTTTTCCTGTTCATAGGCTCTCCTCCCCGCTTATATACGCCTTGCAGGACAGCGTGTAGATTTCGCTTCCCTCCGCCGAAAACACCATTTTAAGCGTGGACAGTTCCCCTGCGGCGGTTTTTTCGCTCTGTTCATACGCGTCGAAGGTTGTTTTTTCATCGGGCAGATATATCGAGACATGCTCGGGGGTGCTTTCGCGCACAATAGCGTTTGTCCAGACCTTTTCGGCGCATTTTTCAATATCTCCCGTCCCGGAGTACAGCTCCGCCAGCGACTGCGCGTAAATTATCACATTTTCAAGCTGCGCGGTTTTGCGGGATTTTTCGTCCGCAGCGGCGAAAACCCGCAGAATGACCGCTCCCGAAATGCTGAAAAACAGCAATACTATAATAATCTCCGCAAAAAACAGATTTATCGGGCGGCGGGAAACGTTATTTTTAAGCTTCAGAAAAATCACCTCTTCTGACATATGTGCTGCTTTCCTCGCCGTTCAGAACGACCGTTATTTTGTACCAACCGCCGTCTGACGCGATTTCAAGCCCGCTAAGCTCGAATATTCTCTCGCCCTTGTAATCATTCGGGCTGTCGGTTGCCATGCTGTTTTCGTAAAGACCCCCGTCGTAAAAGCAGATAACATTCGTAATACTGCCGCTTTCAAGCCTTATGCCGTCCCCGCCGTTAATTATTTCGGCGTTCTCGCTGCTTTTAATCTTGTTGGAAATGTATCGAAGCGCAGACGACGCTCCGAAGGTCTTGTCGAAGTTGTCGCTTATCCTGCTGTAGGTGCCTGCCGCGACCGCGATTATCATAAGCGTACACCCCGCGAAAAGCATAAAAAGCAACATGCTTCCGACGGTGCCTATCGACTCGCTTAAACTCTTGTTGCGATATTTCTTCATTCGCCGTCCCGCCTTTCAATAACGTTTACCGTCGGGCGGATATTGTCCGCAAAACACTCGTAATTGACGATGTATTTTTCGGTATCGTAAACAACGCCGTAATTTTCCTTAAGATGCTCCAAATCAGGAGGATACGCCCCCTCAATCGCATAACAGAGCGTTATTCCGTTTTCGAGAGTATTTTTCACGGCGGAAAGCTCTCCCCTGTCGGCGGCGTTCATTGTATTCGACAGTCCGAAAACAAGCCAGATTATCACCGCCGCGAGCAATGCCGCAGGGATAAAATACACCGCCGCGTACTTTAAAAAGCGTTTCATTGTTTCTCCTTAACCCATTACCGACATTATGTTCATCAAAGGGATCATTACCGTAAGCAAAATTGCCCCGATAACAGTCGTGAGGACTATTACAATCGACGGTTCAATAAAGGAAACTATACCCGCGGCGGTATCCATTGCCGACTCGCCGCAGCGTTCCGAAAGCTTTTTCCACGCCTTTTCAAACGAGCCCGAGCTGTACGCGATTTTAAGAGAACGCGCGTGCACTGCGGGGAAAATTCCCGCGGAGGAGATTACATCGGCGAAATATTCTCCCGAAAGCACCCTCTCGCGGCACTGCATAAGCTTTTGAGAGAGCTTTTTATCGTCGATAAGCTTTGCCGCCTCGCCTAACATCTCATCGGGGGCTATGCCTGCCGAAACCATCATATTCAACGCTCCGGCTATCTTTGAAAGCGAAAAGCTGCGCGACATTTTCCTTGTCGGAGGGAAAACAGCCAGAAATCCCATAAGCTTTCCGCGGAAGCCCGAAAAATTCGACAACAGCGCAATTGCCGCGGAAATAACGATTATAGCAAGCAAAACGATAAGCAATACCGTTCCGACGGTGTACGCGGTATCGACGGTGTATTGTACGGAACCCGCGATAGAGCTGTCAAACTGGGAGAAAATGTCCCCGAACATCGGAATTACCAGCACGATAAGCACAACAATCACCGCCGTCATCATAACCAGCAGCATAAGCGGGTGAAGCACTGCCTGGCGGACAGCGCGCCGAAGCTCCGCGCGTTCCTCGTAATAATCCGAAAGACCGTTCAGCACCTTTTCAAGCTGTCCCGTCATCTCGCCGAGCTTCACCATTTTCACCGCATATTCGGGAAAAACGCCGCTGCTTTGCATTGCCTGCGCCAAGGTTTCGTTGTTGTTGAGGTCGTCTAAAAGCGAATCGCAAACCGCCATTATCCGTTTGTCTTCAAGATCCTCGCACAGTATCTCAATGCCGTCGGCAAGCTGCATACCTGCATTCAGCATAAGAGCAAGCTGTTCGCAAAAATAAGACGTCTCGTCCGAATTGAATTTTCTCATTTCAAGTCCCTTTTCTTAAATTAGTAATAGTACAGGTCGGAATAATTCCCGTTGTTGGAAATGTAGTCCGAAATCTGCTTTTTATTGCTTGAACCCGCGTAAAACGTCGCGTCCACGATATTATAGCCGTTGTTTTTAAGCAAAAGCTCGGGGGTAATCCACCCCGTCTGTTCGGTGTAGACCTCGTTCCACGCGTGATAAATCGGTGCGGGCGAGGACGCCGCGTAACCAATCACAAGCCTTGAGGGTATCCCCTGCGAACGCAGCATTGCCGCCATAACCGAGGCGTAATCAAAGCAAATTCCCTTTTTTCGGGAAATCGTCCTGTCAGGGTCGGGCAAATACCCGCTTGTAACCGTTGCTGCAAGATTATAGTCATAGGTGATGTTTGAAGTAACCCAGTCGAACACCGCCGCTATCTTCTCAATAGAACCCGTTTTGCCCGCGCAGACCTCCGCCGCTATTTTCACAGCCTGTGAATTTTTGTTGTAATTCACATAAGAGTTTGGAAATGTGAACGGGGCGCGGGGGTTGGGCATATTGACTTCAATTGTGCCCTGAAGTCCCACGGAATAACTCGTGCCCTCAATCTGCTCGTAAACAGTTATCTTATAAGTACCGTTTCCGCACGAAAGCGGGAAATATTGCGTTGTCCCGTTCACGTTAAGATCGGGAGTATACACC
>CANRIQ010000216.1 GCA_947630655.1 uncultured Clostridia bacterium
AGGTTTTCGCGGCGGGCGCGGTGAACGCGGCGGTGTTCTTAAGCGGGAAAAGCGCGGGGCTTTACGCTATGAGCGACCTTATCAAGGAGGGTTGAATATGAAAATCGAGGTTACCGAGAACGTTTCGGCGGTGTCGTTTAACAACGTTCCGCTGAACAAGACTATTATGGAGGATACGCTTAAATGCGTGGCTGACGCGGGAATTAACGTGGATATGATCTCTATGACCGCGCCTACCTCCGAGATTTTCAGCTTTGGGTTTACTATGAACGACGAAGATACTCCGAAGCTGCTGGGCGTGGTGAAAAAGCTGCGCGATATGGGCGGGGTGTCGCCGATGATTAACGGTTCTAACAGGAAAATCGTTATCAAAACGGGAGAAATGACCGAAACTATAGGATTTGCGGCAAAGGTTTTCAATATTCTCAACCGCTTGGAGGCAATGATTTTGCTTATCACAACGGGTGTGGACGAAATTTCCGTGCTTATTCGCGACGCGGACGCGGACGCGGTGGTTGCGGCATTTGAAAAGGAGTTTAAATGAATAATTTATTATTAACCCTCGCGGAAAGCTCCGCGGAGAGTGCCGCCGAGAGCGCGCCTACCATTACCGAAACGGTCGAGGAGCTTGTTAAAAATCCCTCGGGGATCGGCGAATTTTTCAGCAATATGCTGAATTCTATACTCAGCGTTATACCGACGATTTTGTTCGCGATACTGGTGCTTATCGTGGGACTTATTGTGTCGAAGCTTGCGATAAAGCTGCTGTCAAAGGGGCTGTCCAAAACAAAGCTGGAGGTTACGGTCACAAAATTCACCACGCAGATTGCAAAAATCGCGATTTATGTGCTGCTTATCACCATCGTGCTGAATATTCTCGGCATTCCGTCGGCGTCCATTATCACCGTTATCGGCACGGCGGGCGTGGCAATAGGGCTCGCGCTTCAAAACTCGCTTTCCAACGTCGCGGGGGGATTTTTGCTGATGATTACAAAGCCGTTTAAAATAGGCGATTATATCGTGTCAAACGGCGTTGAAGGCACGGTGTCGGCGATTTCGATTTTGCACACAAGGCTTGACTCCGCGACAAACCAGGCGATTTTCATTCCGAACGGGCTTGCGATTAACGCTACGATAATCAACAACAGCGGCAACGAAACCCGCCGCGTGGATCTGACGTTCTCGATTTCCTATAATGAGGATTTTGCGAGAGCGCAGGAGGTTATCCTCGACGTTTACAACGCGCATGAGATGGTGCTTGACGACCCCGCGCCGCAGGTTCGTATGCTTGAACACGGCGAAAACGCGCTGATTATCGCCGCAAGAGCATGGTGCCGCTCAGGCGATTACTGGGACGTGTATTTTGATCTTACAGAACAGGTCCGCGAGGCGTTCCTCGAAAACGGAATTGAAATTCCCTACAGACAGCTTGACGTACATATGATTGAAAATCAGTAATTGCATATAAAAATGCCGCCGCGCAAATTAAGCACGGCGGATTTTTTTGTGTTTAAATCAAGCGAAAAGCGTATCTACAAGCCACATGTGCGCGGTGTCGAGAGCCTCGTAAAAGCCCGTGAATTCGCCTTTGAGAGCCTTTTTGCTCGGGTCGCCGAAGCCCTGTGTGGGGACAAGCTGAACCATTATTTTATTGGGGACTTCCCTGTCGCCGATAACTTTTGTGCCCTTGATGGTAAGCATTGCCGCGTACTCGTCGCCGCCGCTTCCGTAGTAGATCATATTGCCGCTTCTTATCAGCGGAAATCCCCTGTAATACATAAGCTGTTTTGCGTTTGCCATTTTGTGTACCTCCGTATATTATTTTTGAATTTACAAATTAACCGGCAAGCTCCCGCGCCGCGCTGATAATCTCCGCAACGTAGGAGGAATTTGTCTTAAACGTCGTTTTGCCGTTTATGTCAACGATATATTTCCTGCCGTCGAACGAATGAAAGGTTACCTCGTCATACGTCCTGCCGTAAACGCTCTGATACCTGCCCGCGTAATTGAAGCGCACGGTAAGCGCGATATCGCCGTTTGTCTGCGTTGTGAACAGCTCCTCGCCGTAAGACCCCGCAAGCCGCTCGAAAAGCTTTTTAAAGCCGTTTTCGTCGACAGCTTTGCCGCCCTGCGAGAAGGTCTGTTCTTCGGCGTTTATTTTGAACTCGTACTGCTCCTCGGGAGTGGTTATCAAAACGCTTTGACAAGCGTAAATATACGGCGTAAGAGGGCGTTTTGACACAACATCGGACAGACTGAACGTGCGCCACGGAGCGCGCTCTGCGGACAGAACGAAAATCCCCGCCGCGTCCTCTAAAGCGGCATAATAACCGCCCTCGGTTTCGTTTCCGATGATAAGACAGCGGTCTTTGCCGTTAAAGCTGAATTTTACCGTTGTGTGCGGGTTGTCCAGACCGCAGAGGCTCATATTCCCGGCGGACTTTTCAAGATAAGCGCAGTTTTCCGCTTTAAGCCCGCAAAGCCCGTAACAGAGATTGTCCGAGGCGATTTCGACCCTCACGGGGCTTATGCACTCGAACCTGTTTTCCGTCGAAATTACCATATCATCGGAAGCGTTTTCCAGCCGCGACATATAACGTATCTCGACGGACTCGGGCAAATCCGCGCGGGTTATCGAAATTCGGTCGGGTTCGCCCGTCGTTTCGGAATCGTACTCGTCGGTAAGGACAAGCTGTGCGAAAATGCGCGCGTCGGAAAAAAATTCCTCCGAATACTCCATTTGCAGGACTTTGCCGCCCTCAAGGCAATATACGTTCATCTCCTTTGAGGGATTTCTTACGCCGAAAGAGATTTCCAAAGCCGCGTCCTCGAACGTTACCGAAAGCGATGCCTCGGGGTCGTCCAGACCGTATTTTGCAAGATCGGTCGGAGACTCCTCCACAACGTTTACCGCGCTTAGAGTTGAAATACGGCTTACAAAGCGGGAAATTGCGTCGCTGTCGGGAGTAACCTCCGAAAGCTCGGGCAGATCC
>CANRIQ010000217.1 GCA_947630655.1 uncultured Clostridia bacterium
CTGCTTTCGGGGCGGTGCGACATTGCGGTCAGCACCCGCGAGCATTTGGTTTTCAAGCCCCGTCAGCTCCCGCTCTCACGCGTTATCTCCAAGTTGTAGACCCCGCAGAGCGGCATTTTCGCCCAAATTCTCCGCATTACGGCGTTCAAGCTCGTCAGCTCCCGCTCTCACGCGTTATCTCGCAATTACAGAAACCTGCTTTACGCCGTATATTTTCAGTGCGTCAATCACATTGTGGTCGAAAATCTCCCCCGGCATAACCAGCGGCACACCCGGCGGGCAGGTTGCGCAAAACGACGCGCAAACCTCTCCGCGCGCCTGCTCCAGAGCGACAACTCGCCGCGGCTGGAACATCGCCTCCCACATGGGCATATTCGCCGTGGGCTTTATAACGGGGAATTTCACCTGCGGAAGCGGAGAGCCCATAGGTGAAAAAAGTATCGCCATTTCCGCACGTTCGCAGTCCTCTAAGGTTGTAACTGCCGAAAACAGCAAAACGACGTAATTCTCGTCTGCCATTTCGCACTCCACGCCGCTTGCGCGAAGCCCCTGCGCGTATTCCGTTCCGCTTTGTCCGCACTCGCGGGCGTTTATTGTAATCCTCAGCGGGTCGCTTTTCACAAGCGGAATTCCCGAGGTTTCAAGCCTTGATTTAAGCTCCGCGACAGCCTCGCAGGCATTGTTTACCATCTGAACATTATCGGCAATCATTGAATTAAACCTGTCAAGGCTCTCAAGAATAAGATACGACGGGCTTGTCGTCCCGAAAAGCGACATCATCTCCTTCGCACGCGAAAAATCCACGCCGTCCGAGAAGTGAAGATAGCCGCCCCCCGTAAGCACGGGAAGCGTTTTGTGCGCGGATTCCGCGCTTATCAGCGGAAATCCCAGCTCCAGCGGGTGAAGATATTCCGTGCCGAATTTGCGCTTATCCACGAATTTAAGATACGCCCCGTGAGCATTGTCTATAAGGGTCGGAATTTTCGGATTTACGAATTTCCACGTCCCGCCGTAGTAATCGATATTCGGAATAAAAATAGCGTCAACTCCGCGCACCGCCGCAGCGTCGTATGTAACATTCGCGGACAGATATTCGTTCGGGTACAGCCATTTTATATTCATATGAAGCAACGCCGCCGCCGACGCCAGCGCGCGGTGAGAATACCTCGACGCCGCAATCGTTTTGCAGCCCTGTGATTTAAGCACGGCAAGTCCCGCCTGAATTCCAAGCGTCGAACCCTCGCAGGAATAGCAGGTTTTTTTCGCGCCGAAAACCCCCGCCGCAAGCGTTTCGGACATACCGATTATGCCGCCGCTCTTATCGGACTCGTAAAGGCTGTCCGCGCCGTCTATTTCGGTTATATCATGCGCAAACTCGCCCTTATGCCCGGGCATATGAAGCCTCAGCTTATTTTCGTTTGTGTAATTTTCAAGAAAATTGCAGATCGGTGTATTCATAACATCTCCGTTCCCGCGGCGGCTTCACCGCGAAAGTGCCGTTTATTCCGCCGTGCCGATATTAAGCTTTTCGCTGTCTGTCTGATAATTGAATTCCGCGGTCCATTCGTTCAGTTTTTTGTTAAATTCGGATTGCCGGATATTAGCCAGCGCATTCTGAACGTTTTCGTTCATTTTTTCCTCGGTAATGGCTGCCGCCCCCGCATAAACCAGTATATGAACTCCGCTGTCGTCGGTGTACACGGCAGTTTCGCCCTTTTGCGCGGGAATTGAAAGCGCAGCTTCAAGGAATTCTTCGTTATATCTTGTGTCCCCGGGAACAACCTGATAACCGTCGGGATAATACGACGCAGCTGCAGAATTTGAAGCGTATTGCAGCAAAATCATTGAATACTCGATCCCCGCTTCTATATCCGCCAGAACCGCAGCCTGCTTTTCCGAAAGCTCCTCCGCCTTTTGCGACACAAGCGCGTCTGCCGCTGCGCTGTCGCTCTCGCGCAGAGAGGTTATCTGCGCCGCCGTGTCCTCGTCGAACCCCAAAAGAATATGCCAGACCTGTCTTGCCTCGTCGGGCAGCCAGAATTCCGTGCACCCCTGCGAAATATAGGCTTCTCTGTCGTCCGAATAAAGGGTTTTGCATTGCTTTATATACTCGTCAACCGTGTTTTTCGCGCTTTCCTCGGTAATCTCGCTTACAATGCTGTCTGTGACCTTTGACGTGATGTTGTAGTTTTTAAGCCACCCGAACAAGTCGTCCCTTGTTATTCCGCACTTTTCAAGCGATTTATCAAAAGCCTCCTTGCCCGCCTTCGCCTTTTCCTCGTCGGAAAGCTCGGCGTCCGACGCGCTTTGTGCAAGCTCGGCGTAATATTGCTCGCTTTGTGCTACCTGCTCGTCAAAGGTCTTTTGAATTGCCGCAAGCTCGTCGTCTGTCAGCGTGTCAAGCCCCATTTCCTTTGCCTTTTGCAGGAAAATCCGCTCGGTAATCATATTGTCGATTATGCTCTGCCGCAAATTTTTGCATTCCTCGGCAATCGACTCGTCCTGATCGTCTTCGACGCCGTATTGGTCGAGCATATAAGCGTACTGCTTTGCAAAATCGCTGTAAGAAATTTCCATTTCCGCGGGATAATTTTCGGATGTTGGCTTTGCGACGATATCCGAGTCTTTGGGGTTTGTCCCGAATTTCACCGAACAGCCGCTTAAAACCGCCGCCGCCGTCACCGCCGCCGCTATTGCTTTTATTGTCTTCATTGTTTCTTACCTCTTATCTCTAACCTCTTGCTTCTAACTAACAATAACTTACCAATTATATTATAACATAAAAAATTGAAAAATGGAACATTATTTTAATGTTTTTACGAAATATTTAAAAAAAGTGATGATTTTTTTTGTCAAATATGTTATAATTACTATAGAGTGTTCTGAAATTCATAATTTTAGATACTTTGCGTATAATTTTTGATAATAATAACAGGGGGTTATTTACATATGCGCTTAAACTTTAAAAAAATACTTGC
>CANRIQ010000218.1 GCA_947630655.1 uncultured Clostridia bacterium
CGGGTTAATTCGGCGGTTTGGCAGCCTTGCCTTTTGGAAAACATTTCGCGTGGAAAAGCGCGGCGGCGCGGCTCGGGGAACTGTTCCCCACGGGTTAATTCGGCGGTTTGGCAGCCTTGCCTTTTGGGAGAACAATCCACGAGTGCAAATCTCGGCAGTGCGTTCCGGTGAGCCGCTCCCAGCAATGCAGAATGTGGGTTTTGAAGCCGCAAATCCCCCGAAAAGGCTCTGCGGGCTGTCGGCGCGGATATCCGCAGGGTTTAGCGCGGGTTGGGCGGGTTCGGGAACTTAGGGCTTGGGGAAAATGCTACCCGTAGTGCAGAAAGCGGTTTCGTTGCGTTTCGTCAACCTCGCTTTTGGGGAAAATGCTCCCCACGGGTTAATTCGGCGGTTTGGCAGCCTTGCCTTTTGGAAAACATTTCGCGTGGAAAAGCGCGGCGGCGCGGCTCGGGGAACTGTTCCCCACGGGTTAATTCGGCGGTTTGGCAGCCTTGCCTTTTGGGAGAACAATCCACGAGTGCAAATCTCGGCAGTGCGTTCCGGTGAGCCGCTCCCAGCAATGCAGAATGTGGGTTTTGAAGCCGCAAATCCCCCGAAAAGGCTCTGCGGGCTGTCGGCGCGGATATCCGCAGGGTTTAGCGCGGGTTGGGCGGTTCGGCAGCCTCTGCGGTTGGGGAAATTCGCCCCCGCCGCGGAAATTGAGTAGGCTCGGTAACCTTGGCTTTGGGAAAATGCTACCCGTAGTGCAGAAAGCGGTTTTGTTGCGTTTCGTCAACCTCGCTTTTGGGGAAAATGCTCCCCGCGGGTTAATTCGGCGGTTTGGCAGCCTTGCCTTTTGGAAAACATTTCGCGTGGAAAAGCGCGGCGGCGCGGCTCGGGGAACTGTTCCCCACGGGTTAATTCGGCGGTTTGGCAGCCTTGCCTTTTGGGAGAACAATCCACGAGTGCAAATCTCGGCAGTGCGTTCCGGTGAGCCGCTCCCAGCAATGCAGAATGTGGGTTTTGAAGCCGCAAATCCCCCGAAAAGGCTCTGCGGGCTGTCGGCGCGGATATCCGCAGGGTTTAGCGCGGGTTGGGCGGGTTTCGGTAACCTTGGCTTTGGGAAAATGCTCCCCGCGGGTTAATTCGGCGGTTTGGCAGCCTTGCCTTTTGGAAAACATTCCACGAGTGCAAATCTCGGCAGTGCGTTCCGGTGAGGTGCTTCCCGCGATGCAGAATGTGGGTTTTGAAGCCGCAAATCCCCCGAAAAGGCTCTGCGGGCAGCGCAAATATTCGGAGAATTCAGTGAATTTGGACGTTAAAAAGGAGTTGAAAATAATGCTTAAATTTAAAAAGAAAAAATCTGCAAAAAAATCGGCGTCTCCCGCTCGTCCGAATCCCCCTCGGCAGAACCTTCCGAAGCAGCCTGCGCCGCCCCGGCAAAATCCTCCGAAGCAGCCTGCGCCGCCTCGGCAGAACCCTCCTAAGCAGCCTGCGCCGCCTCGGCAGAACCCTCCGAAGCAGCCCGCGCCCCCTCGTCAAAACCCTCCGCGCAGACCCGCTCCGCCGCTGAACCGCGCAGACCCCGCGGCAAGGGCTATGCGCGAGAAAAGGAGCGCGCCCAAACGCAGAAAATTCCACGGCGGCAGCTATATTCTCTACTACCTTATGGCGGGCGCGGTGGCGGTCGTGGTGCTGGTCATTCTCGCGAACACCGTGCTGTTCAACTGCCGTGAAATCACCGTTTCGGGGAGCGTTCGCTACACCGCCGACGAAATTATCTCCGCGTCGGGACTTAAGGTCGGGGACAATCTGCTTCATATTGACAAAAAATCCGCTGAAAACAGGCTTGTCGAAGGGCTTGCTTACATCGATTCGGCAACCGTTAAAAAATCGTTCCCGACGCGTATTGAAATAACCGTTACCGAAGCCGAAAAATGGTTTTACATAAGCGACAGCGGCGTTTCGGCGGCAATTTCCCGCGGCGGTAAAATTATCGAACACGGAGCGGCAGGCAGCTTTACCGTGATAAAGGGCTGCGAACCCGAGACCACGGACATCGGGGAAAAGCTGACCTCCAAAACCGAGGGCAAAAACGGCATTCCCGAGCTTATCTTAAACGCTGCCGAAAAAGCGGGACTTCGGAATATCAACGAAATTGACATTTCCGACCGTTTTGCAATTAAAATGACGGTTGACAACCGCGTGTTTATTGAACTCGGGACATCCTCCGAAATGGATGCTAAAATGATAGTCGCCGCGGAATACGTCAAAAATCACCTTTCGCCCGAGGAAAGCGTCACCATTATGCTGAGTAACCCCGTAAAATTCGCGGTTCGCCCGAATATCCCCGAGACTGAAGATATTCCCGAGGATACCGACAGCGATAATTCCGACAGCGATAATTCCGGCAGCTCCGGCGGCGAAAATCCCGCTTCCGACAGCGGGACAAGCTCCTCTCCGGGTGAGTAAATCGGTTTTTTGTGTATTTTCACTAAAATTTGCTGTATTTCTCTGTAAATTTATCGGAAAAAACTGTTGAAATTTTCGTTTGTTTCTGTTATAATAGAAATAGTAGTGTTATCGACGCTATTTTTATGTGAAAATTAGGAGGATGTTCATTATGGCTTTCGCTATTGACAATAACGACGACGATTTTTATGTCGGCGACGATTTCCAGATGTCCACAAAGATTATGGTCTTTGGCGTCGGCGGTGCCGGGGGAAACGCTGTTGACCATATGGTGGAATGCGGTGTGGCGGACGTTGATTACGTCGTCGCAAACACCGATGTCGACGCGCTGCGCAAAAAGGACCGCAGCAGGATGAAGCTTATCCAGATCGGCAGAAAGACCACCCAGGGGCGCGGCGCGGGGAACAATCCCGAAAAGGGAAAGGCTTCCGATCTGGATAAGCTT
>CANRIQ010000219.1 GCA_947630655.1 uncultured Clostridia bacterium
TTAGGGTTGATATATACATTTACTGAATGTGCTTTCGTTCCGAATTATCATTGGGTAATTGTGCGGTGTTGCCTTAAAATAAATAAATAAAAAGGAGAGCCGCAAAACAGCTCTTCTTTTTTGTCCGCATTTTTAATTATTTATTTTTTACTGCTTACTTTTTACTTTTTACTGTTTCCCGCCTGCTGCATAAAAAATAAACAGAAAATATTTGACGAGGAACTCTCCGCCAAAGGGACAATGTCCCTTTGGAAACCCGTTTCGCGAGCTACGCTCGCGTATTTTTTAACTATTTCCTGCCAACTGCATATAATACTCCGAAAGGAGCGATTTTTTTATGTGCGGAATTGCAGGAGAAATTAACTTTAAACACGAAATAAACCGCGCTGTTATGCGCGAAATGGCAAAGTGCCTAACCCCACGCGGACCCGACGCCGAGGGATCTTTTGAGGACAAATTCGTCTATCTTGCGCACCGCCGCCTTATCGTTATCGACCCCGAAAACGGCAAGCAGCCCATGTCGCACGGCAATTTCACCCTCGTCTATAACGGCGAGCTTTACAATACCGATGAAATCCGAAACGAGCTTATAACACGCGGTTATGCGTTTTCGGGACATTCCGACACCGAGGTCGTGCTTAAAGCGTTCGCGGAATTCGGCGAAAAATGCGTTGATATGTTCAACGGCATCTTCGCGTTCGCAGTCTGGGACAGCCGCCAGAAACGCCTGTTTATGGCGCGGGACAGAATAGGCGTAAAACCGCTGTTTTATGCGAAAACAAGCGGCGGTCTGGTTTTCGGAAGTGAAATTAAGGCTCTGCTTAAACACCCCGAAATAAAGCCCGTAGTCAGCCGAGAGGGCGCGGCGCAGATAATGCTCATAGGTCCCGCAAAGGAGGTCGGAAGCGGCGTTTTCCGCGATATCCGCGAGATCCCCGCGGCGCATTTCGCGTGGTTCGACGAGAACGGGCTTATCGTTTCCGAATACTGGAAGCCCAAAGCCGCGCCTCATACCGAGGATTTCGAGACCACCGCGGCGCATTTGCGGGAGCTTATTTTCGATGCTGTCAAACGTCAGCTTGTGTCCGATGTGGGAATTTGCACGTTTTTGTCGGGAGGGCTTGACAGCTCGGTAATCTCCGCTATCGCAGCCGAAGAAATGAGGAAAAACGGAGATACGCTCCACACCTTCTCCATCGATTATAAAAATCAGCGCGAGAATTTCCATGCAACCGAATTCCAGCCCGACGAGGACGCGCCGTATGTCCAAAAAATGGCGGAGTTTATCCGTTCCGAGCATATCAACGTCGAGCTTGACACACTAGAGCTTGCAGACGCTCTTGCCGATTCGACAAAAGCCCGCGATCTGCCCGGAATGGCGGACGTAGACAGCTCGCTGTACCTGTTCTGCCGCGAGATAAAAAAGCATTTTTCCGTTGCGGTCTCGGGAGAGTGCGCCGACGAGATTTTCGGCGGCTATCCGTGGTATCACAAGCCCGAAGTGCTGCATTATGACGGTTTTCCGTGGGCAACCTCCGTTCCCGAGCGCGGCGCGCTTATGAAGGAGCCGCTGTCTCCCGCCGAGTCGGAAGCCTTTGTGCGGAAAATATACGACAATTGCCTGTCAGGCGTGGATTATTTAGGCTCAGACGACGCCGACGCCCGCCGCACCCGCGAGATGTTTATGCTGAATTTGAAGTATTTTATGGCAACGCTTCTTGACCGCAAGGACAGAATGTCAATGGCTCACGGACTTGAGGTAAGAGTGCCGTTCTGCGACTACAGACTGGTGGAATACGCCTACAATATCCCGCGTGAAATGCGCGACTATCGCGACCGCGAAAAGGGTCTTGTGCGGTACGCTATGACGGGAGTGCTGCCCGAGGACGTTCTCTGGCGCAAAAAAAGCCCTTATCCCAAAACGCACAACCCGAATTACCGCGATTTGCTGGCTGCGCGGCTTCGTGAGCTTTTAAAGCGTTCCGACTGCCGTTTAACCGACATTGTCAACGCCGACAAGCTCCGCGAAATGCTGGACACAAACGGCGCGACGTTCACGAAAAACTGGTACGGACAGCTTATGACCGTCCCGCAGATTTACGCGTATTTTCTGCAAATTGAAACATGGCTCAAAGAGTACAATATCGAAATTCACTAAAAAATACAGCGGCTTAAATTCAAGCCGCTGTTTAATTTTAGGGTTATTTCGGTTACTTCAATTATTTCAAGCTCTCGTTCAACGCCGTCACCGACCGCGTCAAAATCGGAGAAATTTCCCCCGAAAGCGAACTCCAGTTTTCCGGGAGATTTTTGTCGGTGTAAATCTCGTTAAACAGCCGTTCCGTCTGGATATTCGCCGAGGAATCCAGACAGTAGCTCCCGATAAAAATCGTATTCTCCGCGGCGTTTTCGCTAATAAGCTTAAACATCTCGATATCCTCGGGCAGCAGCCCGTCATAATCCGTTTCTGCATTCTTTTCGGCAATTCTCGCGCAGTTTATAAAGCTTGCCGCACCCTTGATGTTTTTTGCGCGGCGCGGAACCAAAAATCCCTCGCTTTCGGCGGTATAATAGGAAATTTCGTTCTCAGACGCAGGGAACGGAACAATTGCAAACCCGCCTTCGGGATAATTTTCGCGTATTTCCGAAACAGTTTTCACATCGGCTGAGTAAAACGCAAAAGTCCCGTTTTGCAGAGCCGAAACGTCCGCGCTGACGTAATTTTTGTTGACGAACATGGCGGTCGCCGCAAATTCCTCGCTGTCAACGTTGACGGTAAAGCCCTGCTCTCCCGCGGACACCACCGGCACTCCCGCCGCCGCAAGGAAGCCTTCAAGCACCGCGCCGCCGCCGACGCCGCCCGTTCGTTTGTTGAGAAACTGCCGTTCGCTCTTTT
>CANRIQ010000220.1 GCA_947630655.1 uncultured Clostridia bacterium
GCCCGCGGGGCAGATGTTAGCGCATACGCCGCAGCCCGTGCAGTCGAGCGTGGAAATTGCCATAGTGTACTTCATTCCGGGCATACCCGTAGCGTCCTTGCAAACCGTGCCTGCGGGGAGCTTTGCAGCCTGCTCCTCGGTGTAAACGAACGGACGGATAACCGCGTGCGGGCAGACCATAGCGCAGTTGTTGCACTGAATGCAGTTTTCGGGAACCCACTTCGGAACGTCAACCGCAATGCCGCGCTTTTCAAACGCTGCAGAACCCTGCGGGAACGTGCCGTCCGCGATGTCTACAAACGTCGAAACGGGGAGCTTGTCGCCGCGCTGTGCGTTTACGGGAACCTGAATGTTGTTTACGAAATCGATAAGGAACTTGTTATCGCCCTCGAAATGCGGGTGAGTAAGCTCGCCGGTGCAGTTTGCCCACGACGCGGGAACATCAACCTTAATAACCTCGCCTGCGCCCATTTCAATAGCCTTGTAGTTCATGTTGACGATATCGTCGCCCTTCTTAGCAAAGGACTTGTAAGCCGCCTTCTTCATGTAGTCGATAGCGTCGTTCGCGGGGATAATGTTTGCGATAGAGAAGAACGCCGACTGCAAAACGGTGTTGGTCTTGTTGCCGAGACCGATTTCCTTAGCAACCTTAATTGCGTTGATGATGTAGAAATTGATGTTGTTCTTCGCAATATACGCCTTAACGGGCGCGGGAAGCTTTTCGTCCAGCTCGTCAACGCTCCACTGGCAGTTGAGCAGGAACGAACCGCCGGGGATAACGTCCTCAACCATATCGTACTTATCAATATAAGACGGGTTGTGGCAGGCAACAAAGTTTGCCTTGTTTACGAAGTAGGTGGACTTGATCGGAGACTTACCAAATCTCAGGTGAGAGATAGTAACGCCGCCCGACTTCTTCGAGTCGTAAGCGAAGTATGCCTGAGCATACATATCTGTGTGGTCGCCGATGATCTTAATGGAGTTCTTGTTCGCGCCGACAGTACCGTCCGAACCCAGACCCCAGAATTTGCAGCAGGTTGTGCCCTCGGGCGTGGTATTCGGGTTCTCGGTAACCTTCAGCGAGAGGTTGGTAACATCGTCCTCGATGCCGACAGTGAAAATCGGCTTTTCCTTATTATTATAGACCGCAATGATGTGCGACGGGTTGCAGTCCTTCGAGCCTAAGCCGTAACGTCCGCTGTAAACCAGCGCGTCCTGGAATTTATTTTCTCTCTTAAGAGCAGCAACAACATCGAGATAGAGCGGCTCGCCGAGAGAACCCGGCTCCTTGGTTCTGTCGAGAACGGAAATCTTCTTGACAGTCGCGGGAATTGCCTCAACAAACTTAGAGGATACAAACGGTCTGTACAGTCTTACCTTTACAAGACCAACCTTTCTGCCCTGCTTTGCGAGGTAGTCGATAGTCTCCTCGATGGTGTCGCAGACAGAGCCCATCGCAACGATAACTTCCTCCGCGTCGGGAGCACCGTAGTAGTTGAACAGCTTGTAATCAGTGCCTATCTCGGCATTGACCTTGTTCATATACTCCTCGACAACATTCGGGATTTCGTTGTAATACTTGTTGCAAGCCTCTCTTGCCTGGAAGAAGATATCGGGGTTCTGAGCCGTGCCGTGGAGAACAGGAGCCTCGGGGTTCAACGCTCTGTTTCTGAACGCCTGAATAGAATCCCAGTCAACCATTTTAGCAAGGGTGTCATAATCCCAGACTTCAATCTTCTGGATTTCGTGAGAGGTTCTGAAACCGTCAAAGAAGTGCAGGAAGGGCACTCTTCCCTTGATAGTGGAAAGATGAGCCACCGCACCAAGGTCCATAACCTCCTGCGGGTTCGTCGAGCAGAGCATAGCATAGCCCGTCTGACGGCAAGCGTAAATATCGCTGTGATCGCCGAAGATAGACAGCGCGTGAGACGCAACAGCGCGCGCCGAAACATGAATTACCGACGGCAGCAGCTCGCCCGCGATCTTGTACATATTCGGAATCATCAGAAGAAGTCCCTGAGACGCGGTGTAAGTAGTAGTCAGCGCGCCCGCCGAAAGAGATCCGTGAACCGCGCCTGCCGCGCCGGCTTCGGACTGCATTTCAACGACCTTAACGGTCTCGCCGAAGATGTTCTTTCTTCCTGCCGTAGCCCAGGAATCGGTAACCTCAGCCATAACGGAAGAAGGGGTGATGGGGTAAATTGCAGCCAGATCGGTAAACGCGTAAGACACGTGACCCGCGGCGTTGTTACCATCCATCGTAAGCTTTTGTCTTGCCATTGGAAAATCCTCCTAATAAAGTAATATGTTTGTACATATTCCGCGAACCCGAAAAAACAAGTCCGCAGTATTACAATTTATATTTTAGCACATTTTTTTGTATTTTGCAATAGAATTTTTATAATTTTGTAAGATTTTTTTGTGAAAATTGCCGTTAAATTTTGTTCATCACAAACAAGAGAGATGAAAGCATCTCAAGGCTGCGCAGCCCGCTGCGGAGGAATTTTCTACTTATTATAAAGTAAGAACGCGAAACGGCTTATAATCTGCGCAAAAAGGAGTTCGTAAGGTGCGCGGGGCGGTGTTGTTCAACGGAAATGGGCTGAACAGGTGTGTGGTGCTTGCAGAGCTATCGACAAGTCGGGGTTGCTGCTCAACTAAAACGGGGTGCTTGCAGGGGCTACCAACAAAGCAGGGTTACTGTTCAACGAAAACGGGCTACATGCTGCGGCGGGCGGGGGCTGCCGACAAGCTCGGAGAGCAGGAACGCGCGGGGTGATGTTGTTCAACTAAAACGGGCTGAACAGGTGCGTGGTGCTTGCAGG
>CANRIQ010000221.1 GCA_947630655.1 uncultured Clostridia bacterium
GCTCGATATTGCGGGCACGGAGGAGTCGATAGCGCAGATTACCGAGCAGACGCTTTACGACTGTTACAATGCGTTTTACAACCCTAAAAATATGTTCCTGTGCTGTGCGGGGAATTTCGACCCCGAAGACGTGCTGAAGGTATGCTCCGGGAAGCTGAAGCACCGCGAGGCGCAGAACGTCCAGACGGCGAAATTCGATGAACCCCTGAATGTAAGACAAAAGCGCGTGGAGCTTAAAATGCCCGTCGCAAAGCCGATTTTCGAGATTGGGTTCAAGCTGCCGCAGAGCGCGTGCGAAAACGAGATTGAAAACTACATCGGTTACAATCTGCTGTTTGATTCGATTTTCGGGGACGTTTCGGATTTTTATGAGGAAATGCGCGACCGCGGGCTTTTAAACGAGGATTTTACGGTGGGCGTTTTCAGCGGGCGCGGACATCTGTTCCCGACGGCGCGCGGCGAAAGCCCCGACCCCGACGCTGTGCTTTTTGAAATGCAAAAACGGCTTCGGGCGTTTAAAAATTCTCCGCCGTCAAGGGAGGATTTTGAGTGTGTAAAACGCGCGACCTACGGGGATATGGTAAGGGAGTTCAACAGCGTGGATTCCGTTGCCGGAACGCTTTCCGAAGCGGCTCTGGCGGGAGCGGCTCCGTTTGCGGCAATCGACGCGGCGGCAGGCGCGGATTACGAAAAAACGCTTGAAAAGCTGCTGGCTCTTGACGAGGACAACGCGTGTATTTCTATCATCAAAGGAGAAGACAAATGAAATTCGACATGACGGTAAAATTCCCGAATTTGTTCGGCGGTACGGAAATAAGCTACTTCCGCGGGTTTGACGTTTTCGGGATAACTATCTACTGGTATGGGATACTGATTGCAATAGGCATCGTGCTGGCGTATCTGTATGCTTCGCGCCGCGCAAAAAAGGACTTCGGGCTGGTAAACGACCGTGTTTTTGACGTGGTTTTTGCGGCGACAATAGGCGGGTTTTTGTTCGCGAGAATTTATTACTGCGTTTTCAGAACCATTGACCCGAATTCCACGACAAAATACAACTTTATCACGACCTTTACGACAATCCGCGACGGCGGTATAGCAATCTACGGCGGAATAATCGGCGCGGTGGTTGTTGGATTTATTATGTGCAAAATCCGCAAGGTGAATTTCCGTGCAATGGCGGATCTTGCGTCTCTCGGGTTTCTAATCGGGCAATGCATAGGGCGTTGGGGCAACTTTATAAACCAGGAGGCTTACGGCGCGGAATGCTCTAAAAACTGGCTTTTCGCGATGACCGGCAACCATATTTCCGAGGAAATGGGCAACGGCGTTTTCGTGCATCCGTGTTTTCTGTACGAAAGCGCGTGGTGCCTTTTGGGATTTATTTTACTTCACTTCTACTCAAAAAAGCTCCGCACCTACGACGGCGAAACCGCGCTTTTGTACGTAACATGGTACGGCTTCGGCAGAATGTTTATAGAGGGGCTTCGGACGGACTCCCTTTACTGGGGAAAATTCCGAGTTTCGCAGGTGCTGGGCTTTGCGTCCTGCGTTATCGCGGCGGTTTTGTTTATAATCTTCAAAATTCTTGCGAAGAAAAAGGGATATGTTCTGTATGTAAATTCCGACGCGTCAAAAGAGCTTATTGAACAGGACGAACAAGCCGAGCTTAAGCGTAAGGAAAAGAAGGAGCAGAAAAAGGCTCTTAAGGCTTTAAACGAGCCGCAAGCTCCGAGTATTCTGGAAGCTGAGGATACGGAGGATAAAAAGGAAGCCGAAGCCTCCGAAAGCAATTCGGACGAAAATAATTCGGACGAAAGCAATTCCGATGAAAATAACGACAAAGGAGAAGTTGACAATGGCAGCGAAGATAATTGACGGGAAAGCGATTTCTGCGAGCGTGAAGGAGCAGGTAAAATCCGAGGTTGAGCGTGACAAACTCGACATCGGGCTTGCGGTGGTGATTGTGGGCGACGACCCCGCAAGCCGCGTTTATGTAAACAACAAGAAAAAGGCGTGCGAATTCTGCGGAATTAAGAGCTATGAATACGCGCTGCCCGCGGAGACCACCGAGGAGCAGCTTTTGGAGCTTGTTGACACGCTGAATTCCGACGGCAAGGTAAACGGTATTCTCGTGCAGTTGCCGCTCCCCGCGCATATCAACGAGAAAAAGGTTATAGAGCGGATTTCTCCGAAAAAAGACGTTGACGCGTTCCACGAGACCAACGTCGGGCGCATTATGATCGGCAATTTCGCGTTTTTGCCCTGCACGCCCGCGGGCTGTATGGAGCTTATCCATTCGACCGGGATTGAGGTTTCGGGGAAAAACTGCGTGGTTATCGGGCGGTCGAACATTGTCGGAAAGCCTATGGCAATGCTGCTGCTGCACGAAAACGGCACTGTGACGGTCTGCCACAGCAAGACGAAAAATCTTGCGGAGGTGTGCCGCGCGGCGGACATTCTCGTGGCGGCGGTGGGCAGAGCGAATTTTGTCACCGCAGATATGGTAAAAGAAGGCGCGGTGGTTATAGACGTCGGAATTAACCGCCTTGAAAACGGAAAGCTCTGCGGGGACGTGAAATTTGACGAGGTAAGCGAAAAAGCAGGCTTTATAACGCCTGTTCCCGGAGGCGTCGGACCCATGACGATAGCTATGCTTATGCGAAACACCGTGACCGCCTGGCGTATACAGCATGAAGAATAACAGGACATTTCTAAGCTCCGCGGTAATACTCACCTTAGCACTCGTTTTGATATGCGTTTTTATGCCCGAATGGGGTATAGCGCAGGTTTTA
>CANRIQ010000222.1 GCA_947630655.1 uncultured Clostridia bacterium
ACGCCGCTTCAAACAACGGCGTTGACGATGTGCGGCAGCTTCGCGACGAGGTGAATTACACGCCTGTTTCCTGCAAATACCGCGTGTACATTATAGACGAGGTGCATATGCTGTCGCCTGCGGCGTTCAACGCGCTGCTTAAGACGCTTGAAGAGCCGCCCGCGCATGTTAAGTTTATTTTGGCGACAACCGAGGCTCATAAGGTGCTTGCAACTATATCTTCGCGGTGTCAGCGGTTTGAGTTTCGGAGGGTTGATATTGCCGACAGCGCAAAACGGCTGTTGTGGGTTGCAGAACAGGAGCATGTGAACCTCACGCAGGACGCGGCGGAGCTTATTTCAAGGCTTTCCGACGGCGGAATGCGCGACGCACTGTCAATTCTTGACAGGTGCGCGTCCGCGGGGGAGGATATTACCTCGCAGGTTGTCCGCGAATGCGCGGGAGTTGCGGATACGAAGCATTTGTTTATGTTCTCCGAGATGATCGCGAAGCGCGATACGGCGGGGTGTATACGCCTGCTTGGGGAGCTGTATAAGGGTGCTCGTGATATTTCACTTATTATTGACGAGCTTTCAACGCATTTCCGCGATATTATGCTGTGCAAGACCGCGCCCGAGGATAAAGGGCTTCTGACGGCTCTGCCCGATGAATTTTCGGAACTTTCACGAATAACCGATATGTATTCCCTTGCGGAGATTTTGCGGTGTCTGACGCTGCTGCAGCAGTGCGCCGACGGTTTAGGCAAGGTTAAACAGCGCAAAACGCTTGCGGAGATGTGTTTTGTGAAAATGTGCAGCGGGGAGAGTATTGAGCCCGAACGCGCACCCGTTAAAAGGGTTGAACAGGCGGTTTACGCGGAGCAAAAGCTCGTTTTCGCAGAACCTCCGAAAGCCCCCTCTACGCCTGCGGAAAAGGCTGTTGCGGATAAAACCCGCGCGCTGTTTGAGGAGACGGAAAAACACGCGAGACAGGCTGCCGGGGCTGTAAAAACTGCTAAATCGGATAAAACGGATAAATCGGCTGCGAAAACGGCTGCGGATATTCCGTTTGAAGTGCCGCTGCCCGAGCCGCCTGATGAGGAGAGCTTTTTAAGCGACAGCTACCCGATAAAAACCGATGACGGTGCGGCAAATGAGGTTAAAGAGGTTAAAGAGCCAAAAGAGCTCAAGGAGGTTACCGCGGAGCAGTGGAAAGCGGCGGTTTCGCGAATGGACGTTCTGACGGCGAGTATGTTTGCGGGGTCAAAGGCAAGGGTAAAGGACGGCTTGCTTGAGATAACCACCGCGAATTTGATGCTTCTGGACAACGTCAAGGGCGACGAGGTGACAAGGGCCGAGGGCATTGTGTCAAACGCGCTGGGTTTCCCCGTGAAAATAAGCATAAAGGCGGCGGATAACGCTCCCGCCGAGGAAAAAGACGAAACTCCTTTGGGAAGGCTTTTGTCAAAAGCCGCTCAAAAAGGAATCGACATAATCAAAAAGGAATAACGAAAGGAAAATTTTGCTATGAAATCAAGACTTCCCCGGGAATATCAGAATTCCAACGCAAACATGAACCAGATGGTAAGAAAGGCTCAGAAAATGCAGGACGAAATCACCCGCGTTCAAGAGGAGCTTGAAGCCCGCGAGTTTACAAAGCAGGTGGGCGGCGGCGTTCTGGAGCTTGTTATGACGGGCGACAAGAAGCTGAAGTCCATTACGCTGAAGCCCGAAATTGTCGACAAGGACGACATTGAAATGCTTCAGGACCTTATTATCAGCGGCGTAAACGAGGTTATTCAGGAAATCGAGGATTACGGCGCGGCTGAAATGGAGAAGGTGACGGGCGGCGTTTCTCTGCCCGGGCTGTTCTGATTTCCGTTCGGTTTATGGAAAACAAGGCGGTGTTCGGACTGCCGTTTGTGAGGTTTGCGCCTTGTCTTGCGGCGGGAATGCTGGCGGCATATTTTTGCGGCGGTGTTGTAAGCACGATAGTTTTCGTGTGTGCCGCCGCTTTCGCTGTGTTTTGTGAGATTAAACGGAAAAGAAATCCGTCGTCAAGGCTTGCGGAGTTTTCGATTTGCGCGGCAGGGTTTGCTTTGGGAGCGGCTTTAATGATGGGCTATGTAAGGCTGTATTGCGAACCGATAACCGAGTTTTCCGACAAAACCGTTAAGGCGGAGATTTATGTTACCGAGTCGGCAAAGCTCACGGGCGACGGCGAGGAGATTATAGCAAGTGTAAATCTCGGCGGCAGGACCGCCAAAGCGCGGATTGTCTGTGACGAACGCCTTGAACAGGGCGATTGCGCCGTGGCGGTGATAACGTTCGGCGCGCATGACGAGAGAACTCTTTTGTACGATATGGCGAACGGCATTTTGCTTTCGGGCGAGGCAGAGCAGATTGAAAAGCTTTCGACGGGAAAAACGGGGTTTAATCTTCTCGGGATTGTCCGCGAAAAGCTGTCGCAGCAGCTTTCGAGAAATCTTTCCGGCAGGGAAGGGCAGCTTGCGCTGTCAATGCTTTTCGGCATGGACGAGGAACTTTCCGTTTCGATGTACGAGAAGCTCAGGATAGCGGGCGCGGCGCATTATACGGCGGTTTCGGGAGCGCATTTTTCCGTTCTGGCGGCGGTTATCCTCGGAATGCTGTCGGATAAACAGCGCAGGACGAGGGTGCTTATATCTCTGTTATTCGCGCCTGCGGCGGTGATGTTTTTCGGGGCGGGCGCGTCGGTGCTGAGAGCATCGGTAATGTTCTTTATCTACAGTCTTGCCCCGCTGTTTATGCGGCGCGCGG
>CANRIQ010000223.1 GCA_947630655.1 uncultured Clostridia bacterium
GCGGGGGGCATAATAATCGTCCTCGGAATAGGCGTTGAGGGCTGTCCGGTAGGCAGCTTCTGCGGCACGGGAATGCACGGCGGCGAGATGTTTATCCGAAGCGAAACCGCGCCCTCTGGGCTTCCCGTTCAGGTTTGCTGTACGAAGGCAACCGATGAGGAAAAGCAGACAATCCGCCGTTATATCGAGCGTTTTGTAAAGCATTTCGGCAACGACACCGACGAGCTTTTAAGCGGCACGTTTTTCAAGCTTACGCCTAATTCCGCGTCGCCGTACAGACAGCTTTACGTCAACAACTAACAGATAAAGAGAAGCATGGGCAGGGAGCAATGAGAATATTTGTCAACGCGAAAACAAACGAGCTTTGCGAGAGCGTAAAGCAGGCTCTTTGCGGGGCGTCGGCGGAGCTTGAGTTCGAGTTATGCAGCGACGACGAAAAAGCCGCCGCTGCGGATTATTCGGCGGCGGACGTGATAATCGTTTCGCTTCCGCTGAGGAGTGAATTCGGGCTGAATTACGTCGCCGAGACCGCAAAAAAAACGCAGTCTCCGATAGTTGTGCTTGCGCGCGCGGATATTGCGGAGGACGTTCAAAGCAGAATTCGCTTTACGGGGGCGTTTGTGCTGGCAAAACCGTTTTCTAAAGGCGTGCTTTTGCAGACAATTCATATGGCGCAAATCGCCAAGGAAAACATCAACCGCTTAGAGCAGGAGAAAACGGCTCTTCAGGGGCAGCTTGACGACGCGAAGATAATAAACCGCGCAAAGTGCTGTCTTATACAATATCTCAATATGACAGAACAGCAGGCTCACAAGCATATGCAAAAGCTTGCTATGGACACCCGCCGCACACAGCGGCAGATTGCGGAGGATATTTTAAAAACCTACAGCATATAAAAACGGAACGGAGAGCTAAACCTTGCTTTCCGTTCTTTTTTTAGGGTTGACAAGAGAGGAAAAATGTGTTAAAATAAAGTTAAGGCAGGCTTTAAACGCGTTTTTTGGGAATAATTCTCACATACGCCGATTTTATATCAATTTCAAAGCAGGTGATCGTATGAAAGTCAATTGGAACAGAAAATACACAACTATCGCGGTTTATTCGCTGCTTGTGATAGTCCTTGCGGTGCTGTTTGTCGTGTTTGTTTTCAAGTTTGACAGCTTTGAGGAAACATTTTCGTGGGTGGGTCCTGTTGCTGCGCCGATAATCTGCGGCATTGTTATAGCATATATACTCAACCCGCTGATGATGTATATTGAAAACAAGCTGTTCCGCAAGTGGAAAGAGCAGACCCCTCCGAAAGAAAATATTGTAATCCGCAAGCTGCACGATTCCTCGTATGGGGACAGCGCGGTGGTAAGAGAGCTTGAAAAGCACAACACGCCTCTTGAAAAGAAAATCCGCCGCCGAAAGGTGATTGCAAGGGTATGCTCGCTCGCGCTGACATTTTTGATAGTGATTGTGCTGCTGGGCGGGATAATCGTGGCTGTCGTGCCGAGCGTTGCGGGAAGCGTTGTCGACCTTGCGGACCATATGCCGGGCTACATCAAGGAAATGGAATCGTGGGTACAGCGCGTGTTTGAGGACAACCCCGAAATTGCGGAGTATATTTCCGATGAGGTCACGGGCTTCGGAGATATGATAAGCAAGTTCGCCGAAACCATAAAGCCTATGGACATAATCGGCAACGTGTCGTCGGGCGTGTTCAAGTTTATCGGCGCGGTGCTGGTAGGGCTTAAAAACGTGCTTATCGGCTTTATTATCGCGATTTATCTGCTTTACAGCAAGGAGCGAATGTTAGCGCAGGCTAAGAAAATTCTTATCGCTTTCGTAAAGCGCGAACGCTGCAAGTCGCTGTTTTCGGGGCTTTCAAAGAGCAACGAGATTTTCAAGCAATATATCATCTCCAATCTCCTTGATTCGATGATAATTTTCGTGTTTATGCTTATCGGAATGTTCGCTATGGGAATGCCGTATCAGACGCTTATTGCGGTGGTTTGCGGCGTGACAAACCTCATTCCGTTTTTCGGACCGTTTCTGGGAGCAATTCCGTGCGGCTTGCTGATTTTGCTTGCAGACCCCGTAAAGGTCATCTGGTTTGCGATTTTCGTTTTGGTAATTCAGCAGATTGACGGCAACGTGATAAAACCGTTCCTGTTCGGCGAGGCGATGGGACTTCCCGCAATCTGGGTGCTTATTTCGATAATCATCGGAGGCGGTCTGTTCGGCATTCCGGGAATGCTGCTGGGCGCGCCCGTGTTCGCGGTGTTCTATCTGCTGTTCGCGGAGTTTGTTTCCGGCAGACTGGAAAAGAAAAACCTCCCGGGCGATACCGAGGCGTATACGGGCACTTTTTCGGATATAACAAGGGATTATTTTGAGGACGCTCCGCCAAACGCGGAAAAATCCCCGCAGACGCAGTCTGTAGCTCCCGCGGCAAAGCTTCCGCAAAACTCGCTTAAAAAGCCCGCAATGAAGCCGAATTCCAAGCCGCAGGGAAAACGCCGCGGCAGGTAATTGCATAATACAAAACGGCAGCCGTAAGGACTGCCGTTTTTTTGCATTTCCGGGAGTTATAATTTAATTTCGTATAATCAACAGCTTGTTATCTCCCTTTTGAAATTCATATTTTGTCCGCCTTATTTCTACGTTGTAGGATTTTTTAAAATATTCAATTACTTTTGACGCAATCTCGGTTTTATTAGCGTCAAGGTCAACTATCGGAAAAATTCGGATTTCCTTGCAGACCCGAAGCATTTCGGTCATT
>CANRIQ010000224.1 GCA_947630655.1 uncultured Clostridia bacterium
AACTTGTCGGGGAAGTACTTGTCAACCCACATTTGCGCGAGCCGGGACTTGGGGATAGGTTTTAAGTAATAATTTATCGGCATGCCCGTTTCACCGTTAAGTGCCTTGTCAATGTAATCCTCAAGCGCAGTCATAAGCGAATTTATATCGAGAATTTGATTATTTCCGCTGTCTATCTCGTTCAGCCCCGTGAGAACGCCCTGTATCTGCGCGTTTTTAAGAGCTACCATTTGCTGACCGAGCCGCGCTTTTTCTGCGGATTCGTCAACGGAATCCTTTGCCGAAGCAGTCGCGTTTTGCAATGCTGCAACGTTTTCCATGGCGGCTTTTCCGTCGAATTGTGCAAACTGCTGTACCGCAAGCTTTACCTGATTTGATTTTATCGACGGAATAGAGCCTCGGGTAGTAATAGAACAGTGCGACATAATATCCTGCGTGCTTAACAGACTTTTAACGTCGTTTGCAAACTGCCCGTTAAGACCGAAACCGCCCGAAATATTCGCAAACCATTTTTTTGCAGTGACCTGCGACTGAATACTTGACGCAATATTTCTGATTTTTTCGGAGGAAGCGGTGTGGCTGTTGTTCAGGATATGCACCATTCCGACAAAGGCAGAGCCGTATGCAGCCCCCGATACGATCGTCATGACCTTTTCGTTTTCGGTCTGAGCATTTTCGGCGATTTGCATAATACTTTCAGGGCTGTCGGTTTTTATCATATCGTCCTTGTACATCGAGTTCCACACACGGATTGCCTTATCCACATCAATAACGCAGGGCGCGAGCAGAGCGGCGTCCTTATGCGTGCAGCTTACCGCGATGACAAGCGTTCCCGCAATATCGTGACGTGAATACTGGCTGTTTATCTGGCTTGCGGCGGCTTTTGAAGCCTGATCGGAAAAATCCGTGCCGAGGAATTTAAATTCGCTGCTTATAAATTCCTGAATACACTCGCTTTGAGTCTGAGCAGATTGAGAATTTTCCTCGCGTGAAAAATACTGCACGTTCATATTCATAGAGTCCGCCGAAAGCGGCATTTTCTTTATCTCGGTGCGGGTGAAGTCAAGCGGGCTTTCCCAATTCGCGCTTACGACAGTTTGTCCTTTTATATCCAGAATATCCGACTTTGCCGAAAGCTTTATATTCGCGTAATCCAGCGCAGCTTCCTGAATATTTTTCGCTATTTCAAGGCTCTTTTGGCTTAGTTCCTCAACATCGATATGCATACATCCGAGCTCCTGAATAGTGTTGTCAATGCTTCTCTTAAACGTTATAAGAGAGTTCATTTTTTCCTCGGCAGCTTTTATTGGGGCTTCCTTTTCGCTTATCGCTTCAAGCTGCGCAAGCCTTGCGGGATCTACAATGTTTCCGAGAGAGACTGACGAGTCAAACGGAATAGTCGACAGCATAACAAAATCTCCTTTCAAAAATCAGCTTACAATGCTTTGCATAAGGCGTCTGCAACGGCTGCAATATCATTGATATAACCGTCCAATACGGAAATTTTCGCGTCAGGCACGGGCTTTCCGTCCTTTTTCAGTTTCGGAGGAAAGCCGGTAATATCGGCAGCCGCAATTTTGCCGCATGGAAGACCGTTCAGCCACTCTATGAGATCGGCGGCTTTAATATCTCCGTGCTGCCAGTTAGTCCTTTGAATATCCCTATCCGCACCGCTTAATACGTCCATGTCAACGGTGACATATATCTTGTCGTATCCCTTAATAATATCGTTGAGAGAACTAATCTTATTCGGCTTCCGAATGGGCTTTTTGCCCTCGATATATTGTATTAAAAGAGCGTCGTTGTAAGTTTTTCGTCCGGCAATAAGATAGTCGCAGTGCAGCAATCCGCAGATGTTTGCGCCCCAGTTGCTGCACAAAATATCGTTGCCGACGCCTTCATAGTCCTCGTGCTGATCGAAATTCAGGATAAGGAATTTTTTCTCCTCATTGCCGAAATTAAGCTGTTCATAGGCGCGTTTAGCAAGAAAATATGTAATGTTATGCGCGGAGTTGCTTTCGACAAGAAAAAGTTTTCCAAGCACACCTGCCGCAGCAATTCTTCGGGAGATTTCATCACGGTCGACAGTGGTATACGAATCGCCGTAAGGAGGGTTTCCGCCCGTAAAGCAATCCGCAAGACAGAGCCTGCTGTCGAATTCCGCGGTGTTGTAATACGGCGAAATTATTTTGCTGCAGCTATGCAGACAAATAAACGTTCCGTTGACCTTTGGCATAAAATCACATCCTTTCATACTCTTTTTCAAGGGTCGTTATAATAATATGATGGTTGTCCGGATAATATTCAAAAGCTTGTACATTTTTCCCTCGCAAAAAAACGGAATACTGATGATAGAAAAACAGTTTACAGTGTACAGCGTACAGTGTACAGTAGTATGTGCGTTCGCTTTCGCGAACGCTTTTTTAGATTGTATTGAAGCTTATCGGCAACTGCTAATTCTTGTGACAATCAAAAAAATCCGCCGAAAGCGGATACATTCTACTGTACACTGTACACTTTTTACTGTATACTGCAAAAACCACCCCACCGCCGTACAGAAAAGGGCGGCTAAAACTTTAGCCACCCTTACTGGGAAATAGGTCAACGCATTACCCCTTGCGCCAAACTTTTGTCCACCCCACCGCCGTACAGAAAAGGGCGGCTAAAACTTTAGCCACCCCTGCTGGGAAATGGTCAAGGGCATTGCCCTTGTGGCGGAGAGGAAGGGATTCGAACCCTTGTGGGATTGCTCCCAAACGGTTTTCA
>CANRIQ010000225.1 GCA_947630655.1 uncultured Clostridia bacterium
CGGCTAGGCTTTGTGCCTGCCGCAGTGACACTGACGCCGCAGATGGGGCTTTATCTACAGTCTGTAAAGGGAAGCATTGCCCCCCTTTTTGTTATCTCACTTAACGTGATTTTGAATACTCTCTCCGTCGGGATTTACGATAACGTAAAAATAACCGTCGCTTGTGGTGTTCTTGACCGTGCCCGCAACGGATTCCTCAAACGAGGGATAAGCCAGCGCGTTGGGGTCGGTCTTGATATAGTTGTAATATGCGTCAATAGAAGCCTTTGCCGTGTCCTCTTTTCCGCTTGCGGGGTGTGCAACTACAACCTTGTAGAGGTTCGCGCTCATAATCGTGGTTGCAAGGCAAACATCGTCAAACGGCGTAACATCGAGGTTCGGGAAAATCCACTCCATCGACTCGGGATCAACCGCGTCCCCGTGTATAACCTCCATAGGAGCCCAGTCGCCCGTGTTGAGGATTTCAATCATAATGTCGCCCGCGCGGGTGTCGGGGAAGTCATAACCGGTACTGTCGGTGATGTCAATTGCGGGTCTGCCGCCGCTCGGAGTGCTTTCGGGAGTGCTTGAGCTCTCGGGAACTTTGGAGCTTTCCGCCGAAGAGCTTGGAGTGTTTGAAGAGCTCTCGGGAGTCTGCGAGCTTTCAGCCGAGGAAGACGAGCTTTCGCTCGATGAACTTTCGGTTGAGGAGCTTGAAGAGCTGCTGTCCGAGCTTGATGAACTCGAAGAGCTTGATGAACTTGTGCTCGAAGAACTTGAACTATCGGAAGAAGTGTCGTCGTTATTGCACGCGGTGAGCATTGTCGCGAGCATCATTGCGGCAGCCGCCGCGGCTAAGATTTTTTTCATAAAATGTCCTTTCTGTCATAAATTACCAAATGCCAAAGCTTACGAGATGTCGGATACGTCCGAGCTGCCGGAATTATCGGAGCTGCCGGAATTGCCGGAAGCATAGTCGTCTGCGCCGTTTGAAGTGCCGCCCGACGAAAAGCCGTTATCGTTTGCGCCGTTTGCAACGCAGCCCGAAAGCATTCCGCAAAGTGCCGCCACTGCCGCGGCAAGAATGATTTTCTTCATAATTTTTCCCCTTTCGCAAAACAAATTTAAGATAACGGTATTTTAACGCGAAAACCGCCGAAAATACCTTGAAAAATTCGCCTGCTTATAAGGGAAAACAGCCGCAAGCAGTTGCGGCTGTCGCTTGTGCTTATTTACCAAATGATTTTGGGTATTCCCATTGCTATTTGCCATATGCTATATCAAGGTACGCCCATGTACAATCCGGTGGTAACGAAGCCGGGTGGTAATTATTCGCCTCTCTGCTTTGCGAAGCACTCGCTGCACAGAACGGGTCTGTCGCCTTTCGGCTCAAACGGAACTCTTGCTACTCCTCCGCAGTTTGCGCAGGTAGCCTCATAGAAGGTTCTCGCGCCGCCTCTTGCGTTCTTCTTCGCGTCGCGGCAAGCCTTGCATCTCTGAGGCTCGTTCTCAAAGCCCTTTTCCGCGTAGAATTCCTGCTCGCCGGCGGTGAACACGAAATCTGCGCCGCAGTCCTTGCATTTCAGTGTCTTGTCAGTGTACATTGTGCAATACCCCTTAATTAAATTTAATCACCCTTGTCGGATTTGCACCGACTTATACTTTTAGGGCATATTCCCGCAATTCGTTAAAAATCACTTCGGGAAAATTCTTCTGAGCTTGGTTCTCGCCCTTGCCACCGCGTTGTCAACAACCTTCTTCGTCACCCCCAACGCCGCCGCCGTTTCCTCATACGAGTAACCCTCCGCGACGCTTATAAGGCACTTGCTTTCAAGCTCGGTGAGATGGCCGTTTACCTCCTCGGAAAAGCTCTGTTCGCTTTCGCGTTCTATCACAAGCTCCTCGGGAGTGGGCTTCGGATCGCGCACCATAGACAGCTCGTCCTCACCCGAAGAAACGCGTCCGCTGTGCTTTTTCGACCTTCTCACGGTGTTCCGCATAGCATTTGCCACGCAGGCTGAGCAAAACGCGCCGAAACCGCCCTCGCCGCACTTCGTTTCATCGAAATCCTTTACCGCCGCAAGCAGAGCCTGCATCCCGTCGGACACGAGCTCCTCGTAATCCGCGCTGCCCGAAAAGCGTCTCGCGCTCGAAAAAACGACGCTCATATACCTGGAAATAAGCTCTGCCGCCGCTTTACCGTCGGTTTGCATAATTCCCAGCAGCTCTTTATCGCTTGTGTTACGGTAATCCGCCATAGTTCTCCCCGAACCTGCCGCACTTTTCCTCGGCAAGTAGTATTATAACATATTTATTTTGGTTTGTCAAGAATTTATTTTAAATTCATAACAAATTTGTGATTTTTTTCACAAATTATCGACAATACGCATATTAAACCCGCATGCCGACCGTATTGCCCGCCTGAATTCGGCAAATTCCCGCGCATCAGCCTGTTTGGGGAATATTGCCAAACCCGCCGCCGGCTCACCGAACGGGAGCATTCACCGCTTTAAAGCGAGAATTATCTAAAGTTATCGGCATACTGACCCGAGAAAGCTCTTCACCGTGCCCGCCCGATCTGCCGTTCGGGAAATTCTCCCAAAACAGCCGCTCCGACAGCCGCAAAGCCCAAATTCCCCTCAAAAAGCGAATTTGAACCCCGCCGAAGCTGCCCGAAACCGCCTACGTCAGCCCACCAAGAGGGGTGAGATGAGCGTCCGAGCGGAATA
>CANRIQ010000226.1 GCA_947630655.1 uncultured Clostridia bacterium
GGTGAATATGACGCTTTGCGACAATAACGCCCTCTTTTATGGTAACCTCGCCCGCAGGGCCTCTAAGCGTGCAGCCGGGTGTGCCGTCAAGCTTTCCGCTCTCGCGGATAGCGATGTCAAGCCCGATAGAACGCGCGTCTGTAGCCGAAAGCTCTACCTGATCCGCATTGCGGCACGGACCGAGAATGCTTACGTTTGCAAGCTCCTTTTTCGGACCTACAACAGTCACTCTCTGCTCGCTTGCGAACTGTCCCGGCTGGGAAAGATCCTTTTTCTTGGTAAGAGCAGCCCCCTTGCCGAACAGAACCTCAAGAGTCTCCTGCGTAACGTGAACGTGACGCGCCGATGTTTCGATAAGTACTTCTGCCATTGGTATTTCCTCCATTTTAACGGGCAATGCCCAAAATTTACTTACATATACATTATACATCACTTTCAAAAAAAAATCAATAAATTTCCCAAAAAACTATTGCAATTTTGATAAAAATATGTTATAATTTGAAATTGATAATCATTATCATTTTTTGGAGTTGTTATGGATAAAAATAATTACAATACGAAACAGCGTGATGAAATCGTCGAATTTTTCAACCGCCACCGCGGAAAATGCTTTACCGCGAAGGAGCTTATAAAAAGCGGGGAAGTGTCCTCGGGGGAAGCGACGGTGTACAGAACGCTTTCAAGGCTTACGCAGCAGGGAATTTTAAAGCGTTTTACCGACGAGGACGCGTCCTGCTATCAGCTTAACGAGAGCGAGGAATGTGCGAAGCATTTTCACCTCAAATGTGAAAAATGCGGGAAGCTTATTCACATGGACTGTGATTTTATGGCGGATATGAAACGGCATATCGAAAACGCCCATAGCTTTGTTGTAGATATAGGAAAAACCGTTATCTACGGCTTGTGCGAGGAGTGCTCAAAAGGGAGAATAGAGGGAACGGGGGAGATGACGGGTGAAGACGCTTAAACGGGTCGTTTCGTTCGTTCTGCTGGCGGGAATTTTGCTGTTGTGCGGGTGTTCGGGGAATTCCGCGAATATTTTTGACGGAAAGCTTCGCGTTGTGACAACGATTTTCCCCGCGTATGACCTTGCAAGAGAGATTTTCGGCGACACCGCGGAGGTTACCCTCTTGTTAAAGCCCGGAACCGAAAGCCACAGCTATGACCCGAGTGCGCGGGATATTGTGCGAATTGACGGGTGCGATCTGTTTATCTATAACGGCGGGGAGTCGGACGCATGGGTGGAAAATGTTCTAAAATCGACCGAAAATGTGAATTCTCTGCGTATGATGGACGAGGTTGAGGCTTTTTTGGAAGAAAATGACAATATCACACAAGCTGACGACCATGATGAAGCTGATGAACCCGACGAATACGACGAGCATATCTGGACTTCTCCGAAAAACGCCGCTTTAATTGCCGAAAGCATAAAACGCGCAGCTGTAAAACTCGCTCCCGAAAACAAAACGCTTTACGAAAACAACGCAAACCGCCTTGTGTCGCAGCTAAACGACCTTGACGGACGGTTTTCGGAACTTTTTTCGGGGGAGGAGCGTTATTTTATCTTCGCGGACAGATTTCCGCTGTTGTATTTTTTCAAGGAGTACGGGCTGAAATATTATGCGGCGTTTCCGGGGTGCGGCAGCGAAACCGAGCCTTCCGCGCAGACTATTGCGTTTCTTGACGCGAAATTGTCCGATGAGGACGCCGTAAAGGCGGTTTTTTGCATCGAGCTTTCCAACCGCAAGCTTGCAGAAACGCTTGCTGCCGAAAACGGGGTAGAGGTTTATGAATTCCATAGCTGCCACAACATCACAGCGGACGATTTTGCGGCAGGGGAGAGCTATTTGTCACTTATGGAGAGAAATTACAGAATGCTGGAGGAATTGTTAAAACAGTAATGTCACTTATCAAAACGGAAAATCTCACGCTGTCATACGAGAATATGACGGTGATAAGCGGTCTTGATTTCGAGGTCTGCGGCGGCGATTATTTGTGCATTGTCGGGGAAAACGGCTCGGGAAAAAGCACGCTTGTAAAGGCTCTGTTGTCGCTTAAAAAGCCCGTTTTGGGGAACATCTCCTTCGGGGACGGGCTTCTCAAAAAGGAAATAGGCTATCTGCCGCAGCAGACAAACGCCCAGCGCGATTTTCCCGCAAGCGTTTTCGAGGTCGTAATTTCGGGTTGTCTGAATTCGCGGGGAATTCGCCCGTTTTATTCCGCAAAGGAACGCGCGGCAGCCGCCGAAAATATGAAACGCCTAGGGATTTTTGAGCTTCGGCAGCGCAGTTACCGCGAGCTTTCGGGCGGACAACAGCAGAGAGTGCTTCTGGCGCGCGCGCTTTGCGCCACTAAAAAGCTTCTTTTGCTGGACGAGCCCGTGTCGGGGCTTGACCCGATGGTGACGGCGGAGCTGTACGAGCTTATTGCGAATATCAACAAAGGGGGAGTTACCGTGATAATGGTAACTCACGATATGAACGCGGCTTTGAAATACGCGAATAAGATACTTTGTATGCGCGAAAACGATTATTTTTTCGGGACGGTCGGGGAATTCCGAAAAAGCGACATGGCGGACTTTCTGAAAGGGGGCGGCGACGGTGAGTGAGATTTTTTCGGAAATGCTGTCCTCGCCGATGCTGGTAAGAGCGGTCGTTGTCGGGATACTGGTGTCGCTTTGCGCCGCACTTCTGGGAGTAAG
>CANRIQ010000227.1 GCA_947630655.1 uncultured Clostridia bacterium
CCTCAACCGCAACGTTCTGACGATAACGCCTGTCTATGTACTCGTCGCGGATCTGGCTCACGCCGTATGCGCTGACTCCCTGACCCGTCATAGCAAGCTTGCTGGTCTTTGAATTCCAGCGCGGATCGCTTGTCGACGCGTAATACACCGAGTACATATCCACCCGCTGCCTTGTATAACCGGGAGTGTTGACATTTGAAACATTGTTTCCCGTAATATCAATATTCTTCTGCGCCATCATAAGAGTGCGCTTTTGTGTTTCAAAACCAAGAAATGTCGGACGCATATTTCCTCCTAAACCTGTCTGAACGCCTTCGCGGACGACTGCCCGCCCGTTACCTTCGCCGCGTTCTTGTCATATGTCTCGGGCTTGTCAAGTATCCCCGCCCGCGTGACAAAATCCTTCTGATTATCAAGCTTTCTTTTCACAATCTCCGTCGTCTGGGCGTTTATCTCGGTAATCTTCGTCACAAGCTCCGTAAGCTCGGAGCTTAACATCTTCATCTTCGGACGAAATTCCTCGGGAGCCTCCTCGGCAAGCTCCGACAGCTTCCTGTCCGAAATCCCCAGCCCCTTAAACAGCTCCTGCCGCTTTTCCTCAAGCGAACGGCTCTTCATAAGAAAAGCCTGCTCGTCATTGAGAGAATTTGTCAGCCACTCAAGATCGTCCGTCAGAATGTGCGCGTGCTTCTTCATCAGGAAAATCGTAAGCTCCCTGTAAAAATCAACATCGATCTCCAGACACTTTACAACCGCACTTGCAGTCGCCTTGTCCATAAACTCACCCCATGAACATCATAGCCGCAATATCCGCGCCCGAAACACCCTGCTCTAACGCCTTCTGAGCGTCGCGGATCTCGGACAGGGACGCGTCGGAATTAGCCGCCTGCGCGATAGCCGATTTGGCTGCGGCGAGCGCGGTTTCAAACCCAAATTCAACCCTGTCTGTGTTGCTTTTAGCTGAAACGGCGGCACTCGTCTTCTTCGGAGCGGTCGTCTTAGCGGGCTTGTATGCGGAAATAACCCCGCCTATTCTTTTAATCTCCATAGTGCTGCCTCCTTACATATTGGAATGGGACATCATTGACCCTATAGTATATATCGGCACAAGTTTATAAAACTTTAGCTGTTTTCGCGCAAAAACACAATAAAAATCACGAAAATTTTCACATTTTCAGCGCGTTACCACATCTTGACCCGCAGCCCGCTCCCCGCACAAAATATGCGCCAAAATTTTCCAAATTCTCCCATAATCCGCGTATATGCAGCCGCCTGCCCGCGACTTCCGCGCCCCGAACTCCGTTCACGTTCCCTGAGTGAGGCAATGGGATTCCAGATCCTCCCATAATCCGCGCATATGCAGCCGCCTGCCGGTGAGTTAATCGCCCCTGATCCCGTTCACGTTCCCTGAGTGGGGCAATGGGATTCCAAAGGGACAATGTCCCTTTGGCGGGGTTTAAGGGGCGGAGCCCCTTACTGTGACTTACTTTCTGAAATGTTTCTCCGGGCGGAGCCCCTTACTGTGACTTACTTTCTGAAATGTTTCTCCGGGCGGAGCCCCTTACCATGCCTTACTTTCTCAAAAACTCCCACTCAATAATTCCCTCAAAAAACCCTCTCTAAACAAAACAAGGGGCTGTTGAGAGCCCCTTGTAAATTCTGTAAATCACTGGAGGGAAGTGCCGACGCGACCGATGAAGTTGTGGTTGGCGGTGTCCCAGGCGGCGCAGGTGCCGCAGATTTCATCGTTTGAGAGGACGTTGTCTGCGCCGAACACGAGGGTGGTTGAGCTTGTGCTCGCCGGCAGCTCGTGCCTCATATACGCCGTAAACGCCACCTTGACGGTGTCGGTGTCCTGCTTCGAGGGCGCGCCGACAGTCGCCGCAGGTGCGGTGTAGCTTATTTTAGCGTAGTAAAACCCGTCCTGATACGAAATTCTGTCCTTAAGCTCCGCGGCAAGCAGCTGCCCGAAAGCGTTGTCCGTGCCCGCGGTCGGATGCCCGCAAAGCATTACCATTCCGTTCACGCCGCCCGATCTTGCATACGCCGCAACATATGTATGCTGAATTTGCCCGTTTTTGGCAGCAATTTCCAGATACAGATCCGTCGACTCGGGCATATCGCCCTTAATTGTGGTAGGGTCGAACGGGTAGTTTCCGTTAAGCGACGGGTAATAGGTCATATACCGCAAATTCGGGTCGTTTGCGGCGTCATACGAAATCTCGGAGTTTTCGGGGACATAGTACGGGAACAATTTAGCCTCGTAAAGCGAATACTTCGTAAACACCGACTGCACCGCCGCGTAAAAATCGCGCGCAGTGGAATTCGCCGCGTTTATCCGACGCTGGCGAACGTTGATGTTGGGCAGAATAATCGCCATCATAACGCCCAAAATCGCCAGAACGACAATAAGCTCTATAAGCGTAAAGCCCTTTTTCGACTGTAGATATTTAATCATAAAAACCTCCGAAACCAAAGCTCTTGTTTGTGCGAAGCGCGTGCCGCGCACAAACAAAACCCCTGTAAACAAAAATATACACATAATTCCCCGGCGACAAAATGCCGCCGAGGAATATTGTGTTAGAATGCTTTAAGCTGTGCCTGAATATCAGGTACCGGAAGAAGCAGCTGCCTTGTGAGCAAGAGCAGGATAAGTACCGAGGATTTCACCTGCGGGGCTGATACCGATCTGGTTG
>CANRIQ010000228.1 GCA_947630655.1 uncultured Clostridia bacterium
TGAAGCTTGTGACGTCCGCCTCGGACGCCACAAGCTTCATACCCTCCTTTATTTCGTTCATGTAAATATCCATATTCGGGTAATCGGAAAAGTCCTCCGCGATTACGGGCTCCTTATCGTACAATTTTTCGGTAAAATCGTAGTTGTACACCGACTTTACGATATGCGGCTCGTAGCGCACGCCCTTATTCGCAAGCGTCATCGCCTGAACCGCCAGATGCATGGGCGTGAGAAGCGTTTCGCACTGACCTATGCCCGCCTGCACGATATCGCCCTCGTTCCAGGTCCAGCCTTTTTCCTCGTACAGCTCCAGAGAAGTCATCTGCCCCTTCTGCATAGCAAGCTCGAACCCCAGATCCTTTCCGACGCCGAATTTCGCGCCCCACTCGGCAAGCCTGTCGATGCCCAGGCGGCGCGCTGTCTCGTAAAAGAAGATATTGCAGGAGTGATGAAGTCCCTCACGGACGGGAATTGACCCGTGCGCCCCAAGGCAGGTCGGAACAAATCCCGGCGCGTAATAGGTGTACTGTTTCCCGCAGAAGATCGTCGAGGTGGGGGTGATAACGCCTTCGCTAAGCCCCGCCGTCGCGGTTATCGTCTTAAACGTCGAACCGGGTCTGAAAACGCCGTCCAGCACACGGTTGAACACCGGAGAATGATCCGCGCCCAGAACCGCTTCGTAATCCTCTATATAATCGTTTATATCGTAATTCGGATAGCTTGCCGCCGCCAGAACGCCGCCGGTTTTCGCGTCAAGCACCACCACCGCCCCCGACTGGCACGCGTATTTTTTGGCAACCTCGGGGTCGGAATATGCTTTGTTGTAATACGGCGACTGGAGGTACTTTACATGATACTCCAGAGCCTGCTGAATAAGCTTCTGATAATCATAATCGATAGTAAGCATCACGGAATTTCCCGCAACGGGCTTTTTCGTCACCTCGTCGCTTAACTCCACGCCGCCCTGACCGATTGTAATCGTGCGCTCTCCGCGGGTTCCTCGAAGCTCGTCCTCAAGAGCCTCCTCAACGCCGCTTAAGCCTATAATATCGTTCAGCGTATAGCCCTCGTCCTTAAGCTTTAAGTACTGTTCCGCAGAAATTGCCCCAACCGTACCGCGCAGGTGCGGCGCAATATCGCCTTCCGCATACTGCCGCTCCCAGCTTTCGCTTATATCCATACCGCGGAGCATACCGGAAAGCTCTTTAAGCTCCTGAACGGTATCCACGCCTATATCCGACGCCAGAACAAACTTGTTGTTTACCGCGGAAAAGTCCTTAAGCGTCATCTCGTACCGCACGCCCGCAATCGCGCGGCGCATTTTCTCATCATATTTATCGCTTATATCATAGGTTTTATACAGCCAGTAAACGCAGTTTTCCACCGTGGAATAACTAGCGATTTTAAGCCTCGTTTTCAGTGTTTCAACAGCGTTTTCCCGCCCCTCTTCAAACGCGTAGGGCTCGGTTTTTGTAATCGGGAGAGAATCGTTCCACTCCTCGCCGTTTTTCTGGAGAACCGTAAGCAGGCGGTAAATAACCTCGTTTTCCGTGCCCTCGTCAAGCGAGGAATGAAGCAGGTTTACGTTGTAGATAATTTTGTTTGTATTTAAAACCTTTCCGTCGCAGTCGACAATTTGCCCGCGGGCAGCGTCGATTTCAAGCGTAGAGGTGTAGGTTTCCTTGGTCAGAAGAAGATATTTCTGCCCGTCGACAACCTGAATTCTGAGCAGTCTTATCCCGCACAAAAACGCCGCGACGATCACCACCGCGGCGAGAATTACAGAGCGTAAGAGTGAAGATATTTTCGACATAGCCTATTCCATTTCCTTTACCTCGGAGTCCTCCGCGTTCTGAGCGGATTCCTCCAGCCTGCGGCGTTCGGTCGGGCGAAGCTTCCTGTTTATGAACCACACCAGCAAATACACGGGAGCTGAAAAGAAAATTGCTCCGCCGTATGCCGGCAAAACCGACGTTCTGAACGAGATGGCGGTCTGCGCGCCCTCCCATACCCAATGTGTAAAAACAACGTCCAAAAAAGCCATAATGACGGTCGCAACGGCGTTCATGACAAGGTGGGAGACAATGTTCACCTTTACCCAGAACCTCGACAAAAGCGAAATCGGCGGGCAGACGCACAAAAGCCACAACGCCGAAAACCCGATTATCGTAACGCCGTTCGCCATATCCAGCATAAGCCCGCAGAATACGCCGAAAACTCCCGCCGCCAGATCCCCCTCGTACATCGCAACCGCCGTCGCAAGCGGGATTATAAGCAGCGGACACCACCCGCGTATTAACGGATTGGTCTCCCCCAGATAAAACAACAAAAGCGTCGCCGCGTAAAGTCCCCACCGCAGAACGCTTCGGAGCATCGCTTTGCGCGAACGGGCGCGGTTTTTGGAAATTCTTTTCATAAAAGCCTACTCTTCCGTCTCGAACGGTATGCCCTTGCCGCTGAAATCGGTAACGACAAACACCGAAGTCACCGAATGAACGTCCTGCGCAGGCTCTATCAGAGCGTGCTTTGAAAACCCGTTCGGGTCGTCGTACACCTCTTTTACCGTCCCGACAAGAATATCATCGGGAAACAGCCCGCTTTTGCCGGACGTGAAAATTATATCGCCCTCTTTAATGTCAGCGTCCTTCAGAATATCGCTCATAAGGCACATG
>CANRIQ010000229.1 GCA_947630655.1 uncultured Clostridia bacterium
ATCGAAGTTTTTCGAGCCGAATTTCTGCGCTATGGGTATAGCAAACCCCGCGCACACGCCGATTACGAACCCCAGCACGAGAAAGTTTATCGACCCCGTAGAACCCACTCCCGCAAGAGCCTTTATCCCGAGATATTGCCCGACGACTACCGTGTCGACCATATTGTAAAACTGCTGAAACAGCATACCCAAAAGCAGCGGCAGCATAAACCCGAGGATAAGCCTCATCGGGCTGCCGTTTGTAAGATCCTTAACCGACGATTTTTCCATAATTTTTCCCCCCAAAATGAACAATATAATTATACAATATAGAAAGCATTTTTTTCAAGTGACAAATTATCCAATTATTCACCCCCGAACGCGCGTAATTTTGGGAATTTATAGCAAAAAAAGCGGCAGCCCTTTCGAGCCGCCGCGCGTTTTTATTATCCCGGTTATTCAACCTTAAGCTTGTCAATCTGCGTTTTAAGGTTGGTGGACTGCTCAGACAGAGCCGAGCACGAATCCGCCGTTTGCTGTGCCGTAGCGGAGTTTTGCAGAACAACGGAAGAAATCTGCTCCACGCCCGCCTTTATCTGCTCGATAGCCTCCTCCTGCTCCACAGCCGAGCGGGAAATGTCGCCTATGTACTGATTTGTCGAATCCGCAAGCTCCATAACCTCCTTCATGGTCTCCGCGGTGCTTTGCGCAATAACAGTACCCTTGTCGACAGCCTCTATCGTCGCGTTTATAAGCTCGCCCGTCTGGCGCGCCGACTCCGCGCTCTTCGCCGCAAGATTTTTAACCTCGTCCGCTACAACCGCAAAGCCCTTGCCCGACGCACCCGCAGCCGCCGCTTCGATTGCCGCGTTCAATGCGAGAATATTCGTCTGGAACGCGATATCGTCGATTGCCTGTATAATATTCTGGATCTGATCGGATTTTTGCTTAATCTCCTCCATTGCCGCAAGCATATTGTTAATCTCGCCGCTCTGAAGCCGAATTTTATCCGAGCTGTTCGAGGAGATTTTCCCCGCCTTGGACGCATTGCCCGCGCTCTGATGCACTTTCTGGGTAATCTCGTTTATCGACGCGGAAAGCTGTTCAATCGCGGCAGCCTGCTTTGTCGTGCCGTCCGCAAGAGCCTGCGACCCGTCCATAATGCTTGTCGAGCCGTACATAACATCGCGCGAGGACTGGTTGATGTTGCCGATAATGCCCCGGAGTGCCTCTTTTATCTTGATAAACGACTCTTTAATCTCGGAGAAATCGCCCACATACTCCACCATCGGAGTTGCCGTGAAATCACCCGTTCCCATCTGCGAGAGGACTTCCTTAATGTCGTTTACGTAAGCAGACAGGTTTGCGGTAGTGTCCTCAAGGGTTCTGACAAAATCTCCCAATTCGTCCCGCCCGAGCTTCAAATCGGTGTATTCTCTTGCGAGAACGCCCTGATTCATACGCTTTGCAAGGCGTTCAGCCGCCTTTATGGGCTTGATTATCATATTTATAGCAACAACGCTCATCGCGAGAAGCGAAATTCCCGCCACGACTACCGCGACGACAATCGTGATAACAAACATTCTGGTTTTAAGAGCGTCCGACTCCGCGGAGGACACTCCCGAAAAATACGCGCCGACCACATCGCCGTTTATATCGGTAAGCGGCTTGTAGTAAACATAATGCTTCTGCCCGAGAATATCCGCCGTGCCTATGTATTCCTGTCCGCCGTCGATAACCGTTCTTGCGACGTTTGCCGCCATATCCGTGCCGACAGCGCGGTTCCCGTCCTTATCGACAATTGTCGTCGCAAAACGGGTTTTCCCGTTGAAAATGGTCACCTCCGAGTCGGTCTCGGACTTTATCGTATCAAGCCAGCCGCAGTCGTCAAGCCGCATTCCGATAACGCAGATCGACCTCAGCGAGCCGCCCTTGTATATTTTTTTCGCGGCTTGTAAAGTAAGTCCGCTTTGCGAATCCACGATAATTCCCGTATAACCCTCGTCCGGGACGGCATTTATATCAAAATCCGCGAGATTGTAGTTTTCGGTCTGCCAGTAAGGTGTGCCGTCAGCGAAAAACAACGCCCCGAAATCCCCCGCGCTCTCGCTTTTTTCCTCGAAAGCGTCCTGAATTTCATCGCTTCCGTACATATAGATCCCCGAAGCTTCAAGGTACTGAAGCGTATCGGAAAGCCGTGACACATGGCTGTCAACGCGCGTGGTGAGAATATTCATACCGGTGCGCGACAGAATGCTCATTATCGAGTCGTTATGCGAAGAGGACATAGCAAACGTCACCGAGCTTACCGCAATTACCGTAAGCACGATACACGCGATTATAGCGCAAAGAAGCTTTCTCCCGATCCGTGAATTCATATTATTTTCCCTCTTTCTGTAATTTTTTAGTTATATAAAAAGAGTAAAAGAAGTTACCTGTTAAATGTAAGGAAATAGTCTTCCATTTACATTGTATCAGCGGCAATGCCGCTTTCTCCCAACACTATGCGCCGTTTTTCCGAACGCTGTTCTCTGTAAGGAAATAGTCCTCCATTTACATTGTATCAGCGGCAATGCCGCTTTCTCCCAACACTATGCGCCGTTTTTCCGAACGCCGTTCTCTGTAAGGAAATAGTCCTCCATTTACATTGTATCAGCGGCAATGCCGCTTTCTCCCAACACTATGCGCCGTT
>CANRIQ010000230.1 GCA_947630655.1 uncultured Clostridia bacterium
CACGCGGGATTTGTCCTGTGAGCCGTCGACGCGTCGATAACGCGCACTCTATCCTCCGCCATATCCGCCGCCTCGACAGCCGCCGCGTCGGGCAGGCAAAGGAACGTATAATCCGACGAATTTATCATCTCGCGGCGGGCGTCAAGATCCTTGCGCTTGTCCTCGGGAATTCTAAGCAGCTCGATATCTGTCCTGCCGTTAAACCGTTCGAGAATTTTAAGCCCCGTTGTGCCTTCCTGTCCGTCTATATACACCTTAACCATTGCAAAGCTCCTTTAACTTCTTTTGTACAAGCTCAATCTGCGCCCTCATGCTCTCCGGGGAAGGACCTCCGTAGGACTTTCGCTCCTTAACGCAGGTATCAAGCGAAATCGCGCTGTAAACGTCCTCAGTGAAAAGCTCGCTCTGCTTTTTGTAATCCTCAAGGGGCAAATCTTCAAGAGTTGTGTTATTTTCAATACAATGAGCCACCAGACCGCCCGTTATCTTATACGCGGTTCTGAACGGCATACCCTTTTTAACAAGATAATCCGCGCAGTCCGTCGCGTTTATAAACCCTTTTGCGGCTGCTTTTCGCATATTGTCCTTCAAAACGGTCATTGTCGCAAGCATCGGGATAAAAGTTGAAATACAAAGCTTTATATTATCCACCGCGTCGAAAATCGCTTCCTTGTCCTCCTGCATATCCTTGTTGTACGCAAGCGGCAAGCCCTTCATCATGGCAAGAAGCGTCATATTGTCGCCGATAACTCTCGCGGTCTTGCCGCGGATAAGCTCGGTTACATCGGGATTTTTCTTCTGCGGCATAATGCTTGACCCCGTGGTATACGCGTCGTCAAGCTCTATAAACTTGAATTCCCACGAACACCAGAGAATGATTTCCTCCGAAAACCTCGAAAGATGAACCATGCAGATAGAAAGCGCGCTTGCAAGCTCCATACAGAAATCCCTGTCGGAAACCCCGTCAAGGGAGTTTGCCATAGCTCCGTCCATTCCGAGAAGGGAAGCGGTGCGGGCGCGGTCGATGTTGTAGGTTGTCCCCGCCAGAGCGCAGCTTCCCAGAGGGGAGACGTTCATACGCTTTTGAGTGTCGTTAAGCCGCTCTATATCGCGCAGCAGCATCTGCGCATACGCCATCATATGATGCCCGAAGGTTATCGGCTGGGCGCGCTGTAAATGCGTGTAGCCGGGCATTATCGTATCTGCGTGCTTTCCCGCAATATCGCAGAGCGTTTCAACAAGCTTTTTTACAAGCTCCCGTATCTCCTTTATCTCATCGCGCAGATAAAGCCTTATGTCAAGAGCAACCTGGTCGTTTCGCGAACGCGAGGTGTGAAGTCGTTTTCCCACGTCCCCAAGGCGGCTTGTAAGCTCCGCCTCGATAAACATGTGAACATCCTCCGCGTTCGGGTCGAATTGCAGCTTCCCGCTTTCGAGATCCGCGAGAATTTCCTTAAGTCCGCCGATTATTTCAAGGCTGTCGCCCGCGCTTATTATGCCCTGTTCGCCGAGCATGGTCGCATGAGCGATGCTTCCCGCAATATCCTGCCTGTACATTCTCGCGTCGAAGGCTATCGACGAATTGAAAGCGTTTACTCCGCTGTCAACCTCTTTTGAGAACCTTCCTGCCCACATTGTTGCCATAAATAACTTCCTCCGTCAGTTCATTCTTGCAGAATAACCGTAATACTGAATTACAAAATCGACAATCATTGCAATAATCTTGAAAATAACGCCCTTGATAAGCTTTGAAAGCGCGTAGCTCTCGTCCCCGCCCGAAACGGTTATCTTCTCGGGGTCGTCGTTATCGCAAAGAAGCGTAATCATCTGCCCGACCCTCAGACTTCCTCTGTTAAGCAAGGTTATCTTATTGTAGTAGGGGGTATTTCCGACATAATACAAAATATCAACGTCGTAGCTCGTGTCAAACTGCCCGACGCGCTCCTCTGTAAAGCTTAAAACCTCCGCCTCCACGCTGAACACGTCAAGCTCGTTTCCGACATCATTGGCGTTTTTCAGCTTTTTCGAGAGATTTACGATTTTGACAATATCCTTGCCTATAGAAACAGCAATCAATATGCCGAAACCGAAAATTATAAGCCTTAAGAGGAATTTCATAAATTCCAGAAAATTGGAAAAAACTTCAAGCATAGTTTATAATTACCAAATTACCAGCAGCAAACGATTGAATAATATTCAAAAATATGAATAAAATTCCCCATAACTCAAATATCGGAGCGGGAAACAGCCTTCCCGCTCCTTGATTTGTGGAATTAAACGAGATTATTTCTTGTTTCTCTCTGCGTCAAGCAAAGCCTTGACCTTGATAGGCAGACCGAAGAGATTGATGAAGCCCGCGCTGTCCTTCTGGTTGTAAACATCGTCCTCGCCGAACGAAGCAAAGTCCTCGCTGTAAAGAGTGTACGGCGAAGTAACGCCCGCGTTTATGATGTTGCCCTTATAGAGCTTAAGCTTTACATCGCCCGTCACGGTCTCCTGCGTTTTGTCGACAAACGCGTCCATAGCCTCGCGCAGGGGAGTGTACCACTGCCCGTTGTAACCAGATCCGCGTATTTCTGCGCAAGACCGTATTTATAGTGCTGGGTTTCCTTATCAAGGCAGATGGTTTCAAGA
>CANRIQ010000231.1 GCA_947630655.1 uncultured Clostridia bacterium
GCGAGGTAGTTCAGCGCGTCGAGGCTTACCTCGCAGTCCTCAAGGATCGACAGCTCCGCAGGCTCGATCTGTGTGATTGTAGCGGCGGGGCAGAGGTGTTCGGGGTTCATGCGTAGCTCGTCGAGCCATGTCGAGAGTTGTGTTTCCGTACACGGGAACGTCATCTCCGTACAGTACGGAGACCTTTGAATTGTTGCTTTGATCATTTTGTGTCCTCCATAATATATTTTTTGATATGGAAATGAGTTATCTCATATCCAAACTAATATCCTCATCCGATTCATCGACAGAGGTTATATTGACGAATTCACCGATAATTCCAAGCGCTTCCTCATAGCTTCCGCTGTTGAACACCCTCTCCGTCATCTCGGAAGCCTCTAATGACAAGCCGTTTCAGCGTTTTCCGCGTCAGCGGATAATGCGTTCAAGGTTTTTGCCGCGATTCCGACAAGATTGAAGATGTTTCCGTCTTGTCCGATCAACGGGCAGTCTGGCTTGGTCTGTTTGCTTTCACTGCTCATTGTGTTTCCTCCTTAAATTTACCGTCGTCCCGTTCGGGAGTTGTTAACTGATTGTTTCTCCGAACTTTGTCGGAAAACAAAAATGCGCCTGTAAACTACCTCTCATAAATTGGAGAAGTAATTTACAGGCGCTTTGTGCGATTTGCATAAATTCGACCGTGAAAATTTTGTTGCTAAAAGGGTTCAAGTCCTGTCCAAATCTTTTTGGTAACAACTCTGGACAACAAAAAAACGCCTGCAAGTAATTTCTCGGTAGTGAGAAATCGCTTACAGGCGCTTTGTATATATTGCATAAAAACCACCCGGAAAATTTTGTAGGGGAGGGTTCAAGTCCACTTTCGTGTCGAAAATATCTGTGGAGTGTGATTCTTGATTTTCAAAAGATTTATGCCCACAAGTGGCTTAACCAAGCCGTTTGTGGGCATAATATCTTTTTAGTAACAATATGTTGGTGGAGCCGAGGGGAATTGAACCCCTGTCCGAAAACCCGTCCACACGACTTTCTCCGAGTGCAGCTTATCGTTTAAATCTCCCTTGCGCGAACGCCGACAAGCAGGCTTTCACGCTCGGCAGCCTTTAGTACAAACCGCGCTGCAAGGCTACTCGCACGGTTCGTTCACCGCTAGTCGACGCCGATCCCCGCCCGCGGTACTGCGGGGTACGACGGCAGCCGCTTAGGCAGCTGCTAAAACGAGATCTTCGTCTGCGTTTAAATTTAAGTTTGCGACTATTAAAGTGATTTCGCCCTCACTACTCGCTTATCATGCTTCAAGATCCCCGTCGAAGCCTTTACGGCCCCGTTGGTCGCATTATCCGCCTTCGGCGGAAAACGCTGTTTACAGTAAACAGTTTACAGTGAACAGTAATTGTTATCCGCTTCGCGGATTATTTAGATTGTAACAAAGAGGGTATGTTGTCAACCCTTATCCTTAAAGACAATCTAAATCCGTTCGCGCAAGCGAACACATACTACTGTACACAGCGTTATCCGCCGTCAGGCGGATAATGCGTACACTGTGCACTGTACACTGTATTGGGTATCTTTCATTATAACACGTCATTTTTATTTTGTCAAGGGGGAATTTTAACTTTTTTCACATATTCAACCACCAGATTGTCATAATTGCAATATCCGCGAACATATGCACAACCCACGACGGGTAAATTTTCCCGCTTTTGCTGTCGATAAAATCAAAAATAAACCCTCCCGCGGCAAGCCCCGCGAGCGACAAAATCAGCAGCGGCAGCGGGAACGACGCTCCGATCATCGCGACATGATACACCGCGAACATCACCGAGCTGAAAATATACGCCGCCGTTTTTCCCTTTTTGGAGGACTGCTCCGACAGCGTCATAAACGACACCAGCCGAAACAAAAATTCCTCTAAAAACGAGTTGCCGAGCGAAATATACGCCGCCACAAAAATGAAGCTTCGGCTGTCGACCTGCTGGTCGCTTGTCATCGACTCCACCATCGCGGTATAGTCGAAAATCCGCGCCGTTATCGCATATGCTCCCATAATCAGCCCGAAAACCGCCGCGCCGAGCCCGAGCATCGCGAGAATGCTTTTCTTACTCAGCGAAAACGCATCGGGTGGCGGCTTAATCTTAAACGCCCAAAGCACCGCCAGCGGCACGCCCGCGAAAACGACGATTTTCAGCGCGGATTTTATCCAATACGACGGCTCTATCACCGTTTCGACAATCGCCATTATCACACAGCACAAAAAGGTCAGCGCGGGGATAACAAATTTCTTTTTTGCGGAAGCATTATCCATCGCGCCGACCTCCCTTATTTATCAAATTGTCAACTTGTCAATTATGTCACATTTTGAACCTGTTCACCGCACTGCTTAAGGTTGCCGCCAGAGCGGACAACTGTTCGCTTGCCGCAGCACTTTCCTCGGCGGTGGAGGAGGTGTTGTGAATGCCCGTGTTCACCTCGTTCATATTCGCGGAAATGCGGTTTACAGCCGCAGTCTGAAGGTCGTTTGCCTCGGAAATGTCCTTTATCACGCGGGACACCTCCTCCACGCCCTCGACAATCCCCGAAAGCGCGTC
>CANRIQ010000232.1 GCA_947630655.1 uncultured Clostridia bacterium
AAGGCACCAAGCACTCCAGAGCCAGCAGCTTTGCGGGATCGCCGCCCTTTACGAGAACAGCCCCGTCCTTCAACGCCTTTTCAAACGAAAGCTCTCCCGAGAACATCTTATCAACGGTCTCTGCGGTAGCCTCGATACGGCAGTTATTGTCGTTGTAGGGGTACGGCTCAACCATTATCTTGCCGTCGCGGACAGCAACGAACATATCCTCGTTATCCTCCGACAGCAGCGAGATGGACACCGCCACCAGATCCTCAAACTTCTTTGCCTTGGACGCGCTTCCTTTAAGATTTGCCCAGACCTTTTTTGCCAATTCTGCGTTATTCATAAATAATCCTCCGGTCATCCGAAATATTGAATGGGGGTCGGGTTTTCATGCTGTAAGGGTGAATGCGGCTTAAACACCGCCCCCGTTCGTAAAGTTACAAATCACCCATAAGATTATTATAACACATAATAATCTGTTTTTCAATAGCTAAACTTAAAAAAATTATACAAATTTTAAAAATTTTTACTGCGAATTTGCAAATTTTAACCAAAAAACAGCCAAAAAGCTTCGCGGTGAAAATATTATATGAAATTTTCTGATAAATAAACATTGACGTGGAAAGCTAAGACTGAAAGGAGAAAAAATTATGCTTAAACAAATTTTTAGTGCAATAACCGCAATATCTCTTATAGCCGTGCCGTACAAGGACGGCTGTCCCGGGAAGACCGTCGTGCTGGGGGACTCTATCGCCTCCGGGTACGGGCTTCCCGACTATGTCGCGGGGGACAACTACAGCGCGCCGCTGTCGTTCGGAAACCTTATCGCCGACAAATGCGGCGAATACAAGAACTTCGCCGTCGACGGCAGGACCTCCGACGAGCTTTTAGAGCTCTTTTCACGTCCCGCAGGGGAGATGGCGGACGCAGTCGCCGAAGCCGACACCGTGATTATCTCGGTTGGCGGAAACGATTTCCTGAGACCCATGATAAACGCCGTGAAAACCGCCGCGCTGACGGACGGAGAGCTTATCGGCTCGATTTTGAACGGGGAATTTTCGCCGTCGAAGCTCACCGGTTATTCCGACAGGGTGATGAAGGCGGCGTTGTCGGCGGCTTCATCGGTTGACGTGGAAAAAACCGTGCGGAACATCAAGGCGATAACCGAGAAAATCGCGCGCGCGAACCCCAAAGCGGAGATTGTGCTGCTGACGGTTTACGACCCGTTTGCGGGGAGCGCGCTGCTGAAGGCGGCGGCGGACGTTGCCGAGGAGCGGCTGGGGGTTTTAAACGGCGGGATAAAGGCTCTTGCGGGCAAAAATATCCGCATAGCGGACGTTTACACCGCGTTTCGCGGTCACGAGGGCGAATACACCAACATCGGGCGGCTTGACATTCACCCGTCCGCAGAGGGGCATTATGAGATAAGTAAGTTAATTCTCGCGGGTTAGCAAAAAAATTTTAAAAAACTATTGCTATTTTCGGGAAAATATGATATAATCAATTATAACTGTATAAATAATGTACCGCTTGCGGGTTGACGACAAAAGGTGGTGTATAGGGGTTGGAGAAGAAGTTGGCTTTGTACGGGTTTAACAACCTTACCAAGACACTGAGCTTCAATATTTACGATGTGTGCTATGCAAAAAGCGAGCGCGAGCAGAAGGACTATATCGCGTATATCGACGAGCAGTATAATTCCGAGCGTCTGACGGGCATTCTGTGCGCGGTGACGGAGCGCATAGGTGCGACCGTGCTTAACATCTCGAAGCAGGACTACGAGCCGCAGGGCGCGTCGGTAAACGTGCTTTTCGCGGAGGGAAATATCGACCCGTCGCATATCGACGAGTCCTGCAACAAGGGCATGGGGTATTTCCAGAGCCTTGGCGCGGAGGGAGAGACTATCTGCGCGCATCTTGACAAATCGCATATCACGGTTCATACCTTCCCCGAATATCACCCCGACAAGGCGATTTCCACGTTCAGGGTGGATATAGACGTCGCGACCTGCGGGGAGATTTCTCCGCTTAAGACGCTGGATTATCTTATCGGCTCGTTTGATTCGGATATTATTATAATAGATTACAGAGTGCGCGGGTTTACAAGGGACGTTTCGGGGAAGAAGTGCTTTATGGACGCTCCGATGACCTCTATTCAGCAGTTTATCAACCCCGAAACGCTCACTAAATACGACGCTATGGACGTGAATGTCTATCAGTCCAATATTTTCCATACGAAAATGCTTATAAAGGAAATTGAGCTTCAGAATTATCTTTTCAACACGGACGTTTATGAAATTCACCCGCAGGAGAGGCTGGAGATTACAAATTCTCTCAGACGCGAGATGATCGAGATATTCAGCGGAATGAATATCTATTGAGGAGCGGAAAATGAAACTCGACCAAAGCCGCGCGCCGCTTTACGAGGCGATGACGGAGCACAGACAAAACCGCGTTGTGCCGTTCGATGTGCCGGGGCATAAGGGCGGGCGCGGCAATAAGAAGCTTACCGATTTTCTGGGGGAGCAGTGCCTTAAAAACGATGTGAATTCCATGAAGCCGCTGGACA
>CANRIQ010000233.1 GCA_947630655.1 uncultured Clostridia bacterium
GAGTATACACCTCTCCGTTTGCCTCCAGGCGAAGCTTTGCTTTCCCGCGCGTACCCGTGTATTTCGCGGAAATATACCCCTGTGACGCGTTTGAGTAATCCACCACGCCGCACGCCCCGGAAATGGTTTTTACACCGGGTGAGGTCGGCACTGCAACATCGGGAATTACCACCGGAGGCTTTACCTCGGGCGTTGAAGAGCTGCTCGGCACGGAGCTTTGGGTGCTTTGCACCGATGAACTCGACGAATTCGATGAATTTCCCGAACTCTCGGAACTCCCGGAATTTCCCGAACCCTCGCCGTCTGAGCTTACCGAAGATGACGACTCCGAAGAGCTTGAAGAATATGGAAATTCCGAAGAACCGGAAGAGCTTATCATCTCATCCGACGAGCTCGGCTCATGCGTTTCAAAGCTGTCGGAAGTCGACGTGCTTTCCGAAGAAAACAGGCTTTCCCCCGCCCCCGAGCTGTCCGAAAACACATCGGGCGGGCTTGTATCGCACCCCGAAAGCAGCAAAACCGCCGCTATGGCGCATATTATATCCCGGCGTATTCCGGAATACCGGTTTTTCATAAATCAACCTCCAAATATGGAACGATTATCTGTCACGTTTTAGTTTAAGATTGCGCAAAAGAATATAATTCTCATCAACGCGGTTAAACACCTTTTTCTCCGTGCCCTTCAATATATCCGAAACATATTCTCCTGCCTGGCGGTAAAATTCCTCCTCGTAATGGACGGTATGCCTGCCGCCGAAGGGATAGCTGTCGGACGAGTAAAACTCCTTCGACACGTCGATAACAAAGCATTTTGTAATGCTCGCGAAACGCTCCTCGCACAGCGCGATAAATTTCTTTTTAATCGCGAAAAGCTCGTCCTTCATCGGGTCGAGGCGGTAATCCTGCGTTATCGCGAAATTTTTGGGATCGGTTTTTATAAGAATGATGTTTTCGCCGTAAAGGTCGAGAATTTCGTTTGAAAACTTAGTTATCCCGTCAAAGCAGAATTTCATATCCCGCTTTTCAAACAGGTAGCATTCCGCGCTTTCCTTGCTGATGCTTTTATAAAAATCCGTTCTGCGGATAAAATCGTCAATCTCGAAAAGCGTGCCCCTGTACTCCGCCATCGGGCAGATAAGGTCGTAAAAATCCACCATTATCCAGTGCGCGGAGCTTTCCTCCAGAAATTCAATGCCGTTTCTCGCGAAAGCGTCAAGAGCGGCTTTTCTGCGCCATTTATTGCCGCAAAACTGCTCTGCGCCGCTTGGAACGTCAATTTCAAGCGGTTTTTCGTTCAGGAGAATTTGCGCCTGCATAAAGATGTATTTTCCGACGACAGCCTCCCTGCAATGATTTATTGTCTCGCGCGAGACGTCGCTTCCCCACACGTCGATAACCTTTTTGTCCAAAGCCGCGAGATAACGCGCCATCTGGGGCTTTCCGCGCAGCATAAACACAAGCTCCGCATTATGCTCGTCAACGTGGTTTCCAACCTCTTTCGCAAGCTGGCGGGCTATGCTCTGAACGATGTTGTAACGCCCCTCGAACGCGGGAGCGTAAAAATCATACGGAAGCGAGAGATTTCCTTTGATAACAAGGTCGATTATCTCCGCCGCATGGACAATCTCCCCTGCCGCGGCGTCGTGTTCAAAAAACATTTTGACCTCGGAAAGCTCGGACAGACCCGCTTCCTTCAGGCGGATAATGCGCTCGCTGTTTCGGGCGCAAAAATCCACCGAAGTCTGCGCTACGATTATATCCGCGGCGTTGTTCATATCAAGCAGCCTGCTGTGATACGAGCGGATTGACATGCTCTCGTAATACTTCATTGCCCGCGAAAACCACGACTGCGCGTCCGCACGGCTTACGCAGGTTCTCCCGTTGCCGAAAACTATCTCCACGGCAGCTTTATAAGCGTCCGCGTAATAATCCTCTTCAAAGAGATTGAACGTGTTTTCCTCGACAAAATATTTATCCGCAAGGTCGATAACGGAGGGGTTTACGAGATTTATAAAATAATCCTCCATTTCCCGCATAAAACGGTTTCGGCGTTCGTTTTCGGGGACAGTTCTGAGCTGGAAGCCCATTTTCCTCTTTGAGGAAATACAGCACCGCACGAGAATTATTCTGTCACCCGGAATACGGCTTAAAAGCTTTTGAGCGAATTCCTTTAAAAGCGGTTTCCAGACGCTCTCTCCGAACGGCGGGCGAATTCTGACCCAGTCCGGGCGGCGTTTCGCGTAAAACTCGGTCTCGCGGAATTCCTCGATATTCGTGAAATAGCAGGATTCCTCGGCGGTGTCCTTAAAGCAGGAATTTGTTGCCGCCGAGTAAAAGTCCATCACTACGTAATCGGGATTTACCTTGTCTATACACCCGCAAACGTCCTTGCTTATGTCAATCGCCGCGGTTTCGCCGCATTTTTCCGGCACGGAATAGGCTCTCTTCGCCCCGAGCGACAACTGCGACAGCAGCATAGCGGTTTTGTTTACGCGAAAAGCATTTCCCGCTTTCAGAATTCTGTAGTTGTTCGACGAG
>CANRIQ010000234.1 GCA_947630655.1 uncultured Clostridia bacterium
CGACGTCCGCCGCTTCGACCGCCGCATCCGAGCCGCCCGTCATATACTCCTCCATTCCCTGATAAACGGCATAATAGGATATGCTGCCGAGGGGCTGTTCCGTGCCGATAATTCCGTCGGGAGCGGTATAATATCCGACAAATTCGGAATACGAGCCGTTGGAATCAAGCTTTTCGGAGGAGGTTTTCTCCTGGAGAGCAATCGTCTTCCCGTTTATCGTCGCGGAAACCTTTCCGCCCGTATAAGCTACCGCCGAAAGAGTTATCCTCGTTCCGCCCTCGACTGTAATGCTTTCTACGTTGTCAATGGATTTCAGAACATCGACGCTTCTGAAAATGGAATAGGTGTATTTTTTGCCCTTATGCTCGATAGTAAACGTGTTCATACCGACGTTAAGGTCTTTTGGAATGTAGAAATTTCCCTGCTCGTTCAGAGTTATCTTTTCGCCGTTGAAATACACGTCAAAATTCTCGTCAAAGGTTCCCGCGAATTTTACGCTTGTGTCATAGGTCGTATAATTCAGCTGCGTGGGGGAAATCATTGTAAGATCTTCAAAAATAGTCGAAGAATTTATCTGCCCGTCGTAATATTCCTTAAGCTTTGTTGAGCTTCCAAGCGGGTCGGCAAGCAGCGAGGAATACGAATGAAACGCGCTTCCGCAAAGCCCGTCCATATCCTCCATAACGGTAAGCTGGCGCACAAGCTGGTCGACGTTCCAGCCCGCGCGGTTGCCGACGCGCTCGTTCAGATGGCAGACATAGGTTTTAACGTCGTTTTTTTGCCCTAATTCATACCACCAGGAAACGACATTGCTGAAATTAAGCGTATCGTTCTCTGTCGAGCCGTAAGCCTTTACCATTACAAAATCCGCATACCCCTGCTCGACATATTTTTTCGTATCGCAATAGCCGTCGTAAAGAGCCTGGAAGGTATCTGCGGTCGCCGAGCCCTCCTCGTTACTTGAAGCGTTCGCCCACATATCCTCGACAAGAAAGCCGACAGCGGTGGTGCTGCTTGTCCCGCGGACAGCCCCGCTTACCGTGCGGAAAACATACCTGTTTATCTCGTACAGCCAGTTTTCGTAGCCTATACCCGAACCCGAACGCAGATATTCGGCGTACATATTCTTATTGTTTTCGGTATAGTAATTTGTGAGAATAATGCCCTCGCAGCCGTACTTCATAACAAATTTATGCGCCGCTGCCGAAAAGCCCTCTTTAAGCCCTCCGCCGCCTTCAATAACATCGTTTATCAGCGCGTTTACGTCAAGCGTCATATACGCGCACAAATTCATTCCGTGAGCGGTATCAATAGCGTTGTTTATGTAATTCTGAGAGCTTAAATCGAGGTCAAAGCTCTCCCCCTCGGCAGGACTGTAGTTTATCACAACGGCATTCATACCGTAAGGCAGAATGCTTTCGTACAGCTCGGAGAAATTGTCGGTATCAGCCGAAAAATCCTCCCCGAAGGTAACAAAAACCGCCCGCATATCGTCCTGCAAATAGATGTTCCTTTCGGGCTTCGGAAGCTCGAAAACATCGGACGCGTTTTGCGCAGATACGCCGTCCACCGTCGCAGAGCCCGCCGAAAAAGCCGTTCCCACGACCATTGACGCGGCAAGCGTTGCCGCCAGAATTCCCCTTACAAATTTTTTCATAATTTTTTCCCCGTTTTTTATGTATTATTCATTGCCGATTTTAAAAGCGAAATTTCCTCGTCAACCTGTGATTTTACAGCGGCGGAGGGACTGAAAATGCTTTGATAGCTGTACAGGCAAATTCCCCCGTATGCAGGCAGCTCGTAGGCTTCCGAAAACTGCCGCTTTAAGATACCGCCGTCCGTAATCCACTCGGTTTTACCCGCGCCCGCCCAGGCGTCCTCTGTCCCGATTTTGTACACCGAAAGCCCCACGATAAGCGGGATTTTGCCGCCCGACGCAATATTGTTCCAGGTTTTCACGCACTCGGCATAGGGCTGCGCCGAATTTTTAAACCCGAAGTATATCTGCGGCATTATGTAATCTAAATAGCCGCCGTTTGAACACCATTTTTTAACGTCTGCGTACAAATTATTATAATTGTTTGAAAGATTGCCCTGACAGCTTACCCCGAAAACCGCGTTCGGATTTCCGCGTTTAACCGCGCTGTAAAGAGAAGACACCATTTTATCGCAGTTTGCAAACCGAAAAGCCGAAAGCGTACTGTAGGAGCTGCTGTTAAAAGCCGCGCTGTCAAAAGAAGCGTCGGTTGTGGGATAAAAATAATCGTCGATATGAAGTCCGTCGACATCGTAATTTGAAACTATTTCATACGCACCGTCGGCAATAAGCTTTATAACCTCGTCATACGCGGGATTTAAGTAATAATACCCGTTGATATTCACAGCCCGCGTTCCGCCGCCTATCCAGTCTCCCATCGGATAGCCGTTCTCCCGCGCGGCGTCCGCCGCCGAACAGCCTCTCAGCGGATTTATCCATGCCTGAAACGACAGCCCGCGCTTATGCGCCTCGTCAACCATAACCGAAAGCGC